>DUZB01000028.1 GCA_013349725.1 Deltaproteobacteria bacterium
TCATTGGAGGGCATAATCCCGTCGCTGATCAGAAAAGTGACCGCGCGGGCATGATCGGAAATAACGCGAAATGCCACATCCTGTTTTGTTTGATCCCCGTATTTCCTTCCTGATATTTCTTCGATGAACCCCATGATTCCCTTAAAAAGATCGGTATCGTAATTGGAGGTCACTCCCTGTACGACGGCCGTGATTCTTTCCAGTCCCATGCCTGTATCTATGTTTGGTTTAGGCAACGGGGTTAATGTGCCGTCGGCGCTTCTGTCAAACTGCGTGAAAACCAGATTCCATATTTCGAGGAAACGATTGCAGTCACAACCAGGCGCACAGCCCGCTTTCCCGCACCCCATTTTTTCCCCCTGGTCAATATGGATTTCCGAGCAGGGACCGCAAGGACCGGTGTCGCCCATGGCCCAGAAGTTGTCTTTTTCTCCCAGCCGGACAATCCTTTCTGAAGGAATCCCGATTTTTTCACGCCAGATGTCGTAGGCCTCATCATCTTCTTTATAAACAGATATATGCAGTTTTTCCGCAGGCAGCTTGTATATTTCCGTCAGAAGTTCCCAGCTCCACAGGATCGCTTCCTCCTTGAAATAATCTCCGAAGGAAAAATTTCCCAGCATTTCAAAGAAGGTATGATGCCGGGGCGTGTAGCCCACATTTTCAAGATCGTTGTGCTTTCCCCCGGCTCGGACACACTTCTGGGAAGTTGTCGCTCTGGTGTACCCTAAATTGTCCTCTCCGAGAAAAGCGCCTTTGAACTGAACCATACCGGCATTGGTGAAAAGAAGCGTCGGATCATTTCTCGGGACAAGGGAAGAACTTTCTACGATTCTGTGGTCCTGTTTCCTGAAATATTCCAGGAATGCATTTCTGATTTCTCTAAAATTCATCATTTCCATCTGTTTTCGCTGACGTGCAACGATATCCTTTTTCTGCGGCAGCAAATAAGAAACATGGAAAGGCCGTTTCCTTTTCTTTGCCATGGGTTTTGGTTCGTTCCTGCATGGGAAAAGGGATTATTCACGAATCAATCACGATCTCCTCTTCCTGGGCGGTTGAAGCCCGGATGGCATTCAATCCTGTTTTCTCCATGATCGCTTTTGCGATTTTATCCCTGATGTCGACGTTTTCAGAGAGAAAACGTTTCACATTCTGCCTTCCCTGGCCTATTCGGTCGTCTCCAAAGGAATACCATGCGCCACTTTTTTCAACAATGTTGAGGGTAACGCCCAGGTCGAGAATGTCGCCTTCCTTTGAAATTCCTTCGCCATAAATGATGTCAAATTCAGCGTCCTTGAAAGGCGGCGCCACCTTGTTTTTGACGACCTTCACGCGGGTTCGATTCCCCACTACCTGGTCCCCTTCTTTGATGGCCCCTATTCTTCGAATATCGAGGCGCTGGCTGGAATAAAATTTCAAGGCGTTCCCGCCGGTGGTTGTTTCCGGATTGCCGAACATGACCCCGATTTTCATTCTGATCTGGTTGATAAAGATGACGCACGTTCTTGACTTGCTTATGGTTGCGGTCAATTTACGCAAGGCCTGGGACATGAGCCTGGCTTGAAGTCCCATATGGTGATCTCCCATCTCCCCTTCAATTTCCGCCTTTGGAACAAGGGCCGCCACGGAATCGATGATGAGCACATCTATGGCGCCGCTCCTGACCAGAATTTCCGTAATGTCAAGGGCCTGCTCCCCCGTATCCGGCTGCGACACCAGCAGGTTGTCCACATCCACGCCCAGTTTTCTGGCATAGGTTATGTCAAGGGCGTGTTCTGCGTCAATAAAGGCCACCATACCCCCTTTTGCCTGGGCTTCCGCCGCGATATGCAGTGTCAGGGTTGTCTTTCCGGAGGATTCGGGTCCAAATACTTCGATCACCCGGCCTCTCGGAACGCCTCCAACCCCTAAGGCCAGATCGAGAGATAAGGACCCCGTTGAAATGGCGGGAATTCTGATGATGTTTTCTTCCCCCATTTTCATGATGGAGCCCTTGCCGAACTGGCGCTCTATCTGTGAAATGGCCTGATCGACCGCTTTATCTTTGTCTTTCTCCATGGTACTCCCCCTGCTGTTTTTTCAATAAAACAGTTGAAAACAGATTATAGCATTTCAGATTGCGGATTTATACATACAGCAATTTTCACTCAATTGTCATTCGATGGTGATTATTAGTAAGGGTGCAGGTCGAGAGCTGGGCCTTTCCGGTTTTTCAATCAACCATCGCCAATCGACAATCATCCATCCCAGAAGTGCCTCTGACCTCGGACTTCTGACCTCTGACCTCTGACCTCCGACTTTCTCCATCATCCCCCGAGCGGCCATTGGTCGATTTTTGTATATACCGCACCATCCTTTCTCAGGTCGCTCCTGAACAGCGCCAGTTCGCTCAGGGTGCCAACCGGACTTGTCAGCTCTCTGTATTGTGCAAGGAACCCTTTGAGGTGTTCCACGGATCCCACCCCTTTTTTGAATCGTCCGAGGGTCAGATGGGGCCTAAACGGACGCGTCTCCCTCTTTACCCCGAAAGGGGCCAGTCCCCCCTGAAGGTCATCCCTCAGTTGGGACATCCCCTTCACATCCGTATTCAAGCCGACCCAGAGGACCCGCGGATTCCGGATATTTCCGAAAAAGCCGAGGCCATGTAGTGCGAGTTCAAAGGCATGGCTTTTGCCGCAACACAGGCGCACAACTTCTTCAACCCGGGAAACATTGCTTTCTTCCACATTGCCTATGAAAACCACGGTCAGGTGAATGTTTTCCACCCTGACCCATCGAACATTCAGGGGCAGTTTTCCCGCCTCTTTAGAGACCGTATCAAGAATCCCCCGGATTTCTTCAGGAAGCTCAAATGCCAGGAATAATCGAATGTCCATCAATATATCTTCTCACCCAATCCAGTGCCATCATCGTGGCATTCAGTTTCACCTGCGTGCGACTCCCTCTGAACCTGTATTGCTGTGTAAAAAGATCGTTTTCGGAGCTGAGGCCGATATGAACCGTACCCACAGGTTTTTCTTTGCTGCCCCCATCCGGTCCGGCAATGCCGGTAACCGCCACCCCCAGATCCGTCTTCATGCACGCTCTGACGCCTTTGGCCATTTCCCTGGCCGTCTCGGGGCTTACAGCGCCATACCGGGCCAGGGTTTCCTTCCGTACCGCAAGCAGATCTTCTTTGGAACGGTTGCTGTAGCAGACAATTCCCCCCTGAAAATAGTGGGAACTCCCTGCAACATTGGTTAATCTATCACAGATCAGTCCGCCCGTGCACGATTCGGCCAATCCAATGGTTGTCCCTTTTTCCGTGAGTTTTTCGGCGACCACATCCTCCATTTCCAGGTTTTCCGTGGCAAAGACATAGTCTCCCAGTATCCCCGTTATTTCCGTTTCGATCCTGTCCAGTTTTTCCGAAACAACGGATGCGTCTTCTCCATGCAAAGTGATCGTGATATGGTTCTCCGGGAAATGGGGGTAAAAACCCAGAACAGCCTTCCCTGTGTTTTTCTCCAGGCATTTGAGCTTTTCGGCAATAATCGGTTCATTCAGCCCGTAAATCTTAAGGACACGGTGCTTCATCACCGGGACGGAATGGCACAGGCTCAGGATGTCGGGAAGAACAAAGGTGTCCATCAGGTAACGCATCTGGTCCGGTACGCCTGGCAAAAAATAGAGATGAACGTCTTTTTCCACAAGGGAATAGCCACAGACGGCGCCTTTAGGATGAATCAGAGTGGCGCCATCGGGAAGATTCGCCATCTTTTCGATAGATGAGGTTATCTCCATCCCGCGTTTCTTGACAAAACAGCGGATTTTATCCAGCATTTCAAGATTCGCGGAAAGAGGTCTGTTAAATGCCCTGGCAACGATTTCACTGGTGATGTCATCACGGGTAGAACCCAGGCCCCCCGTTACAATAACAAACCGGGAGGAGAGACAGGCGCGCTTCAGCGCTTCGGAAACCATTTCGGCATTGTCGCCTACCGAGGTGACCCGTGTTATCCCTAATCCGGAAGAAGCAATTTTTCCAGCCGCGTACCAGGCGTTGAGATCAACGGTCCTGCCAGCCGTCAGTTCGTCCCCTATGGTAATGATTTCGCCGTACATTCTGACATTTCCTTAGAAAAAGAATTTGGACGCTGATGAACGCAGATTATCTCTGATTATTTTAAGAAATTTTCTGCGCGTCCCCGTGGGAATCTGCGTCCCCGAAACTATGATACGGGGTTTTCTGTATCATTTCAATCCTTCGATCGTCACAAGCCTACAAATTAATCAGCCAAAACAAGGATAATCCTGAGAGCCAGATGGGCATAGACCCCCGCCGCAAGGTCGTCTAAAACGATCCCGAACCCTCCTTTGAGCTTTTCAGCCCGGTTGGCCGGCCAGGGTTTCAGGATATCAAAAAAACGGAAGAGAAGAAACCCTACACTTAGAGACAACCAGGACATGGGGACCAGGAACATGGTGACGCTGAATCCCGCCACTTCGTCTATGACAACGGCGGAAGGGTCCTTTTTACCCAGCAGGTCTTCCGCTTCTTGGGAAACCCATATGGCCAGGCCTGAAATTCCCGTAACACAAAGAAGAGCCGCCCAGGGCCCAAGAAACCCAAACCCGATGACAAGCGGCACGGCAGCGAGAGTGCCGAATGTCCCTGACGCAAAAGGAGCAAGGCCCGACCCGAACCAGGACGAAAGGATAAGAATCACCTTCCCCCTGATCCCCGCCCTTCGAAAGCGGTCCACCACCGAGATGTTATCAGATCGAATCTTTGACATCAAGCCTCAATCCCTTAACCCAGGAGTACACCTCTTCAAGAGAGACAGAATGATTTCGGGCAATATCCCTGCATACGTCGTATTCAGGATCGAATCGTATTGTTCCGTTCGGTCTGGAAATACTTTTGACCCGTATCCTTCCCCAGGGGCTCTCCACCTCGGTCGCCTCTCTCCGGAGCACCTTCCTCTCCGTGTATTGGAACCGAACCCCTAATGTTGAACTTTCGCTGAAAAAGACTTCCAGGAGTCGGTCTTTCCGGGGCGGATAACCGATGACCTGCACCTGTACCCCCGGCCTGCTCTTTTTCATCTGGGCAGGGAAAAAGGCCACGTCCAGTGCTCCCGCCTCAAACAGCCGTTCCATCAAATACCCCAGCCCCTCCGGGCTCATGTCATCTATATTTGCTTCAAGCACTGCCACGGTATCTGTTTCCAGCCCGGCATCCTGCTCCCCGATAAGAATCCGAAGCATATTCGGCCGGTCCGGCAGATCCCTTGATCCCGCACCGTACCCGATCTGGTGCACTTTCATGGCCGGCATTTCCCCGAATGCCACGGCCAACCCCTTGAGCAGCGCAGCACCGGTCGGCGTCACCATCTCCTGCTGAACGCCGGAATCGAAAACCGGAATATCGCTTAAAAGGGCAATAGTAGCGGGCGCCGGTAAAGGCATTCTGCCATGAGCGGTTTTCACAAAACCCGATCCTAAAGGTATCTTCGAGGCGTAAATAGAATGAATACCCAACTTCTCCACCCCATACACACCCCCCACAATATCTATAATGGAATCGACGGCGCCTACCTCATGGAAATGAACGGCCTCGGGAGGCTTGGCATGGATTCTGCCTTCCACCACGGCAAGAGATCGAAAGATCTGAATACTCTTTTCCTTTACCTGTTCTGAAAAGCTTCCCTTGCTGATGATTTTCTGAATATCTTTGAAATTCCTGTGATGGTGCGTCCCTTCGCAATGAACGGAAAAAGTGGTTCCATGGATATGGTTCCGGGCAGTTTCCTCTTTTACCAAACGATAGCCGCCTAAGGGGAGCGTTGATAGTCGTTCCTGCAGATCAGGAAAGGGCAACCCGGCATCCAGCAGGGCGCTGAGAAACATGTCGCCGCTGATGCCCGAAAAACAGTCAAGATAGGCAATTTTCATGATTTTCCCACGGCCGGACCGCAAAAAGCCCTACCGTTCCATCTGCCTCGCCTTTTATGTCCGTACCAGATACGGACCTTTGGATCGGCGATGGCGGGCAGGGGAGGCAAGGCTTTTGCTGTCCGGAGAGCCAATTTCAAAACGCCCCCTTTTGCCCGATCTCTGCGTCAGACTCAAATTTTAATCCTCGAAATATCAAATATATTCCTGTGGTTAAAATTTTCGCCTTCCTTGATCTCGAACAAAATTGAGAATTTTGAAACTGGCTCCGGATAAAAGGATTACAGCGCTTCCGCAATCAGCTCCACAATATCCTTGATCTCGATGGCATCTTCCTTGTTGACGGTTTTCCTGCTGTCCTCAAGCATGGATATGCAGTAAGGGCATGCCGTGGCCAGAATGGTCGCCCCGGTTTTACAGGCTTCCTCTATTCGAAGATCTGAAAAACGCCATTCGGGTTTTGTTTCCATCCACAATCTTCCGCCCCCGGCGCCGCAGCAGAGGCTTTCGTGCCTGATCCTGTCCATTTCCACAAGGTTTCCGCCCGTAGCCGCGGCAATCAGGGCGCGGGGTTCATCATAGATCTCATTGTGCCTCCCAAGGTAGCACGGATCATGATAGGTGACCTTCTTGTTCAACGGTTTGGAGAAGGCAAGTTTCCCTTCCTCCAGGAGTCCGGCTAACAACTGAGTATAGTGAACCACCTCAAACTCGCCACCCAGCTCAGGATATTCCTTGGTCAGGGTGTAATAGCAATGGGGGGAGGTGGCGATGATTTTCTTGACCCCTTTGCCACTGAACAGTTTGATATTTTTTTCCGCAGTGGTCATGAAGAGCTCTTCGTCGCCAATCTTTCGAACCGACTCGCCACAACAATTCTCTTCTTCCCCGATGATTCCGAAACTGATGCCGGCCGCCGTCAGCACCTTGACCATGGCGCGTGCGATCTGCTGGCCCCTGGCATCATAGGCAGATGTGCAGCATACATACAGGAGATATTCGGTCCCTTCCTCGAAAAGAGGAACGTCCATTTCCTTTATCCAGGCAGTACGCTTATCCCTCGGCTCCGACCAGGGGTTTCCATTGCTGTGAACACTTCCGGTAGCCGTCCTCAGAACGCCCGGAATGGCCCCCGTCTCTGCAATCATGGCCCTCATGGCCCTGACAATATCGATGATGGTTACCCCTCTCGGACATTTCAGGACACACTTGTTGCATGTGGTGCACCCGTAGAGGATATCGTCGGATTCATATCCTTCAACTCCCAGTTGAGCCATTCTTATCAAACGACGAATATTGAATGGCCCATCCACAATACGCCACGGACAGGAACCTGCGCACATTCCACACTGCATGCAGAGATTCAGTTTTTCGGCCCCCATAGCCACCAGGGCCTCATTTACTTCATAAAACGGGGTTAATGCTTCCATCAAATACACTCCTTTCCTTCAAATTAGGATATCTTTACGAGAAAAATCCGCTTTTTTTAACAAATGCACATTTTGATGTCAACAAGGGAAAAATTTCCCCAGCAATTCTCATTATGGGCCCACTTTCATTTGCGGATGCTGTGTGAGTGGCATCCTGCCACGATTTTTCGCGGCTGGAAGCCGCTCCCACAGGGATATGCCTTCAAAATGAGAATTGCTGAAATTTCCCCCGATCTCTTTCCGTTCACGCCGATGTAAAAATCGCCGCTTAGAACCGCTCGAAATCCTATCACAAGTGAGCGATTGCCTCGATTTCAACCCGTGTCTCAAAGGGCAGGCACGCCGCCTGGATACACGTTCTGGCCGGCAGATCCTTTCCGAAATATTTCCGGTAGACCACATTGAACCGGGCAAATTCTTCCATATCAAGCAGATAAACGGTCACTTTTAAAACATTCTTCAAGGAAGACCCCGCCTCCTCCAGGATGATTTTGAGGTTCTGGAGAGCCAGCTCCGCTTCCTCCTCCACGGTTCCCAGCCTGATCTGATTCGTCTCCGGGTCGATAGCACCCTGTCCCGCAGTATAGATGAGCCCGTCGTGAATAATTGCCTGGGCATAGGGTCCACCTGTAACCGCCGCCTTTTCCGTATGAAAAACCTGTTTTTCTCCCATTTCATCTCTCCATTTGTCGGTGTAACAACGGCATTTCGGCTTAACTTGTATATGTGCCCGAATATTTACTGCGTTTATCTGCGCAAATCCGCGTCCCAAAAAACTACAGCCCCAGATAGGTCTTTCGGATATGCGGATTTTCCATAAGCCATTTTCCATCGCCGCTCATGGCGATCTGACCGTTTTCAAGGACATATCCCCTGTCCGAGATGGTCAGGGCGTGAAATACGTTCTGTTCAATGAGCAGGATAGAGGTCTTCCGTTCATTGATCCGGCGGATAATCTCGAATATGGTCGTTACAAGCAGGGGCGCCAGCCCAAGGGAAGGCTCATCGAACATCATGAGCCTGGGTTTGGACATCAATCCCCTCCCGATGGCTAACATCTGCTGTTCGCCGCCGCTCAGGGTCCCCGCCTTCTGGTCGAGCCTTTCCTTTAAACGGGGGAAAAACCCGAATATTTCCTCCATGGTTTCCCGTCGAACCTTCTTCATATGGGGAAACTGCGCCCCCATTTCAAGGTTCTCCTCCACCGTCATGGTGGGAAAAAGCTGCCTTCCTTCAGGGATATGGCTGATTCCCATTTCAACGATCCGGGAAGTGGAGGCCCGGCTGATATTCTCCCCATCGAATTCAATGGTTCCTTTCCGGGGACGAAGAATACCTGAGACGGTTTTGAGGGTGGTAGATTTTCCGGCGCCGTTGGAGCCGATAACGGAAACCACCTCCCTTTCGGCCGCTTCAAAGCTGACCCCTCTCAATGCCTGGAGATCCCCGTAAAAGACGTCTATCCCATCAACCCTGAGCATGGAGAAACTCCTTGCCTAAGTAAGCCTCGATCACCTTCTCATCCTTTACCACTTCCGCCGGGGTGCCTTCGGCGATCCGGCTTCCATAATTAATCACCAGCACCCGTTCTGAAAGGGCCATGATCCCCTGCATGACGTGTTCTATGAGCAGGATGGATACGCCTTTTTTATTGACCTCTTTGATCAGTTCAATAATCTCCGAAACTTCTGTGGGGTTCAGTCCTGCCATGACTTCGTCAAGAAGGAGAACCTTCGGTCGGGTCGCAAGCGCCCGGGCCATTTCCAGCCTTTTCCTGAAGGGAAGGGGCAACCCCTCGGCCTCCTTGTGGGCCATGGAACCGAGACCGGCCCACTTTATAATCTCCATGGATTCTTCACGGGCCTTCCGAATCGACGGTTCCCGTATCAGGGCGCCTACCATCACATTATCCAGAACAGATATGGTCAGAAACGGCTTGACGATCTGGAAAGTCCGGGCCAGACCCGCCTGGCAGACCTGATAGGGCTGCATGCCCAGCAGGGATTTCCCGGAAAAAATCATCTCCCCGGAATCGGGAGTGTGGAAGCCGCTCAGGCAGTTGAATACGGTGGTTTTGCCAGCGCCATTGGGGCCTATCAATCCCAGTATCCCTCCCTGCCCCAATTCAAAAGACAGCTCCAAAATGGCCGTCAGGCCCCCGAACCGTTTGCTCAGCTTTGTTACCTTCAGGATGCTCACGATTCCGCTTTAGCCTCTTTTCTCTTTTCCGTGTAGGTCACTGTTTTTTTATCCAGCCGCAGTATCGGATTCAACCATCTTTTCGCGTAATAGATGATCCCTTTCGGCATAAAAAGAACGACGAGAACAGCAAGAACACCATACAGGATCAGATGAAGTCCCTCAAACCCACCCTTTGCAAAATAGGACCTGGAGATTTCCGAAAGGGGAGTGAGGATAAATGACCCCAGGGCCGGTCCCAGAATGGTTCCAAGACCCCCGATGATGGGGCGCAGGATCAGTTCTATGCTCAGGGCCATCCCGAACAGGGTGTCGGGATGAAGATAGAAAATATAATTAGCATAAAAAGTACCGGCCAGGGAGGTCATGAAAGCGCTCAATGCAATGGCGATCATATTGTACTTGAAGGCGTTGACTCCCAGTGCCTGGGCTGCTTCTTCATCTTCCCTGATGGCCACCATGAAACGCCCGGCCCTTGAACCCTCCAGAATACGAACCACGATCATGGAGAACACCATAAAACCCAGGGCAATATAATAGTAGGGAACATTTCCCCTGAACTGAAAATTCCAGAAGCCAGGGTTGAAATCCAGGAAAATCCCGGAAAAGGACCCTAACGCTTCCACGTGGGAAACAATCAGGCGGGTAATTTCCGCAAAAGCGATGGTCAGGATTACAAAATAAACCCCTCTGAGCCCGAATCGAAATCCCAGGTATCCCAGAAAAAGGGCGATCACCACCGCGAAAGCTCCTCCCACCAGCATCCCGATCCAGGGACTGAGTCCGTAATTCTGGGCCAGAAAGGTGGAGGTGTATGCCCCCACCCCCACATAGAGGGCGTGCCCCAGAGAAATATGTCCCGTATATCCGGTGAGGATATTCCACGATTGCCCCAGGTAGGCATAGAAAAAAATCATGACAAAAATACCCAGGATATACTTCTCAAGAAAAAACGGGAGCAGAAGAAGGATGGATAGCACGGCGGTGAGAAGAATGTAGAGCCTGTTCATTTCTTCCCCCCTAAAAGCCCCTGGGGACGAAAAAGCATGATAATGACCAGAATTCCGAAGCTTACCACTTGTTTGAGGGTGGCGGGAAGAAAGAGGGTGGACATGGATTCGGCCACGCCAAGAATGAGCCCCCCCACAAGGGCGCCCACGAGATTTCCCATGCCGCCAAGGATGACCACAATAAAGGCGGTCAGCGTAAAATCGTGGCCCAGGTTAGGAGAAAGGGGCATCAACGGCAGCAGCAGCGCCCCTGCCGCCCCGGTTGTGGCTGCACCCAGCCCGAAGGAAAAGTTATTAATGCGGCTCACATTGATTCCCACGAGCGTGGCGGCCATGCGGTTATCGGCCGCCGCACGGATGCGTTTGCCCATATTGCTCTTCTTCAGGAAGATAAAGATAGCGAGGGTGATAATGATGGCCATGGAAAAAGCAATGAGGCGCGACACATCAATCATAGCGCCTCCCAGCCAGATGGTATCCAGACTAAAGGCGGTTTGAGGGCTCCGGTGATCCGGGCCCCACAGTAGGAGTGCCGTGTTTTCGAGAATAATCCCGATCGCTACGAGAGGAAGTACCTGCATCGCTTCAGGATAATCGAGTATCCGGTTGACTACGGAAGACTGGATGACATATCCCAGGACAAAAATGGCGGCAGAAACAATGATCAGGGAAAGGTAGGGCTCAACGCCTAACAGAACGAATATCCAGTAGGAAATGTACATGCCGATGACCATCATCTGGCCATGGGCGAAATTAATAACCCCCATTACCCCGAAGATAAGGGAGAGCCCCAGGGCAATGAGCCCGTAGAGCCCTCCCAGCAGAACTCCCTGAATCAAAAGCTGCAGGGCAAGGGTGGAATCCATTATCCTCTGTCCCAGATCTGGGGGGCGGGAAACACGTAATCTGCCTGGGCGAAACTCTTGGGCAGGACGACCTTGACCCTTTTTTCGGGATCGGGATCGGGCAACACCTGGACCATGGCGGTAGCGGCATTGATGTTGTCGCCGTTTTCCGCGAAACGAATAGCATCTCCCACCATGGGCTGCGCTTTCAGGTCAGTTGTCCTGAGAGCGGCCAGGAACTTATCGGTGTCGGCGGACCCGGCTCTTTCCAACGCATCGGCAATCACAAGGATGCCGGTATAGGCATAGCCGGAATTGGTATCCAAATAGCCGCCGTATTTCTTGTTGAACAGGGCGTTGGCTTGCTGGTACACCGGGCTTGCAGGGTTGATCCAGGGGACATTGTCCATGACGTAATAAACCAGTTTGCCCAGGTCCTTGATCACCGAGGGTTCATACCACCCCGGACTTCCCGGACTGATAATCCCCATGAGCGGGACCCTTTGTTTGAGCAACTGTCTCGTCAGGATAATCGAGTCTCCCGGTCTGCACACAGGAAAGAGCAGGTCCGGCTTGGCAGCCTTGATTTTCGCCACTTCGGAGGAAAGGTCATGGATACCTAAAGGATAGGTGATATGTTCCACGATTTCCACCGGGATACCGGATTCCTTGAACCATTTGATAAAATTTCCACCCTGGCCCTTCCCAAAGGGGTCTCCCGTGTTGGTGACGACCGCCCTTTTCGGGCTTACCTTTTTTTCGGTAATCATCTGTTCAATATATTTGCAGGCCGTTTTTCCAAAGGTAGTTACCGTGGGGAAAATGCGAAAGCTGTATTTGTACCCTTTCTGGGTGATATCATCAAGCGCTGCAACATCCATTACGAAGGGGATCTGTCTCTGTTCGGCCAGAGTGGCAATGGCCATGCCGGTACCGCTCTGGAAAGCGCCGATCAGCACGACCGCGCCGTCATTAATCAACCTGTCCGCCTCGCCGCGGCCCACATCCGCTTTGGTTTCGCTGTCGCCAAGCAGGAGCTCAAGCTTCGCCCCTCCCATCGATTTGATGCCGCCCATTGCATTGATATAATCCACCGCAAGCTGATTTCCCCTGCGCTGGCCCTGTCCGATTACCGCAAGCGGTCCCGTAGCCGGCTGGACGGAACCGATCTTAATGGTTTTCGGCTCAGCCTTGAGCAGGGTTGGAACACCAAATGAGGTTGCGGTCAGACCCAACCCGACAGCTCCCGTGACTTTCAGGAAAGTCCTTCGGTCCATCTCTTTTTTTACCAGATCTTGTTCGCCCATCATAAGCCTCCTCAGGAAAATGGTAGCATTAAGGATCTTTTTCCAGCCACATTGGCAGAGAAACCAAGCAGATTCTATAATTGCAAATATATTGAATTGGCCTGTAGTTGTCAACAAATTCATTATTGCAAATTCTTCATGGAACCGGTAAATTCATCCTGTTCCAAGCTGAAAACAAAAAAATAGGCTCTTGGTTCGGAAGAGCAGTTTGATAAGGGCGCAAATATTGCACAATCCGCAATCCGCAATCCGCAATCGTTTTATATGAGGAACCCGGGCCATGCCGTTTATTTCCGTACGTGACATACAGATCTATTACCGAATCCAAGGAAAAGGACCACGTCTGCTTGTGATCAGTGGAACGAGGGGGGACCTGCGACATAAACCGAGCATCTTTGACTCCCCCCTGGCGGCCCATTTCGAAATCCTTGCCTATGACCAGCGGGGCCTTGGCCGAACGGACAAACCGGATATCCCCTATTCCATGGCGAACTACGCTATGGACGCAGCAGGCCTGCTGGATGCCTTAAAATGGAACCATTGCAATGTAATGGGAATTTCCTTCGGAGGCATGGTCGCGCAGGAATTCGCCCTTCGGTATCCAGGTTATGTGAAACGGATGGTCCTGGCCTGTTCCAGCAGTGGAAGCCCGGGCGGAAACTCGTATCCCCTGCACGAGCTCACCGATCTGCCCGTGCTGGAAAAAGCCGGGCGCATAGTAGAGCTCGCAGATGCGAGGCTGAACCTTGCATGGCGGAAAGCATATCCTAAACAGTACCGGGAGCTGGTGGATCAGATGGTTCAGAACCTTGAGATCGGCGCGAACGAAACCGGGCGAACCATGGGCGAACGCCGGCAACTTGAGGCCCGGAAAGGGCACGACACCTACTCCCGACTGCCCGGCCTTGCCATGCCGGTATTTATCTGCGGCGGTCGATACGACACAATGATCTGCCCGGTGAAAAACCTGGAATTGATGCACAGGCAGATTCCCCATGCGAAGTTCGAACTGTTTGAAGGCGGTCACCTCTTTTTTTTGCAGGACCCCCGGGCTTTCAAAAAGATCGAAGCATTCCTGCAGGCTGGGGCTGATTTTTCATGAATAAAATGAATGAAACAAATTGACTTCAAAAACGACTTAACGTCCGCCGAAAACGTGTTGCGTGGTGAAACGTATGACTTCATGGCAAAGTATCTGGCCGTTGGCCAGTTGTGTTCCCTCGCGGAAACAAACCCTGGCATCTTTCGCCTGAAAACCGTTTCGATTCTCAAGAGCCTTTTCACCAATGCGATTGTCTACCGGCAAACCCAGGCCTACTTTCTTCACAAAGAAACCGCCAATACCCTCTGCAGACTCGCCGTTTATCCCCAAAATACCCCGGTGGCCATGGAAGCCCGGCGCTCCATTATGGACCTCCTTCAAACGGCAAAAGGACGAACCCACCGGGCCGTTGCCGAGGCCCTGGGCTCTCTTCCCTTTACCATTGAGGGCCCTGCAATAAGAAACGGCCATGGGAAGAATATCCCTGTTGTGAGCTGGCAGGATCTTCTCAGGGAGACCGGCGTGGTCCTTTGCGATGCGCCATTTTTCATGGGAAGGAGTCTGGTAGGCGTTACCAGCAACCCGGGCCGGATTCTGGTAGTCAAGCTTGCCGGAGCAGATCATTCTCCGCAATCTCTGCATACGGAAACCGACTGGCTGTACCATATGCGAAACGGGAACTATGCCTTCCCGGTAAAATTCCATATCCCTCAACCCCTGGAAGTTCAGAGCAGTCCTCTTTTTCAATTACAGGATATTCCCGTCCCTGTTCCTGAAAACAGGGAGCTTCACCCGGACCGGCACGCCATCGCTTTTTTAGCCGGACAGGACTATTTTCTTTATCCCAATGAATCGGTCCCTGAAAAGAGACTGGATTCCCATACATTTAAGGAAGTCCTATTCCGAAATGCCTTTCTGTTCGGCAGGCTTTCCTCATTAGGGATCCTCCATGTGGCGCCTATTCCTCTTTTCCATAACCGGGTGCAGGGGTTCAGAAGGGACGACCACGGACTATATGAGTGGCAGAGGGCGGGAAGGCTCGACCGGTGGCTTGAATCGTGCCTTCATCCTAATTTCGGAGTCTCCGGAATCAGGGATTTTGAACATTTCGAGTCTTTTAATGGCGAAAGCCGCATGCTGTATCCCCACATGGGCACGCAGCTTCTGAGCCTTTTTCTGGTAACCGGGAGTTACTTTCGAAACAAGGATACGAACAGGGTCGGCTTTGATGGGGAAGGAAATCCCATGGATGCCAGGGACTGCTTCAATAAACCTCTCCTTATGGAACTCCTCGATGGAATTTTTTCTCACTACTACCTGGGCTTTGTTGGAAGGAAATTCACTGGGCGAGCGCCCCTGAACCTGGACGGGCTTTCCACCCGGATGGTGGATGAGATGGGGGTAGACCGATTTATGGAAGAAATCCTCAGGGTTGCGGATCAGCAGGCCATGACCGATGAAACGTTCTTCCGTTTCCTGGAACAGAGGGGGTTTTCAAAGGAAGATGCAAATTGTCTGAAAAGGGGAGAGGAGGACATCACCCTCTTTACCGGACCCCACCTGGGTGGATTCAATCAGCGCATCTCCATCCCGGAACTCATCGAATCCGTAGGAACCATGGCCGCACTCTGCATTTACGGGAAATACTGCGACCTGTCCGGTCAGGCCTGAAAACAGTTACTTTATTACGTTTGATGGTCCCGTAAAAAGTCAAAAATTATTCGTTTTCGTCATTCCAGCGAACGCGGGAATCCAGGAACATCAGGTGCTTATGGACTCCCGCGTTCGCGGGAGTGACGGCCTTGGGGACTTTTTACGAGACCATCACGTTTAATCTCCAAAAATCAATTAAATTGGCTCGACTCCAGACCCTCAATCATCCTTAAATAATCCCTTTGTGTCTCGTATACACATCTACAAATCAGAGTTAAGAAGGTTTCATCGTTTTTATGCGCCGCTTCAAGAGATGTGATATACGCTGTCCGAAGTACAGGCGGGATCAATGCGATATGATATCCTTCCTGCAGCAGGATAAGGTTCATAATAAGCCTTGCCACTCTTCCGTTGCCGTCAACAAATGGATGAATAAACACAAATTCAAGATGTGCTTTTGCCGCTGTAAGTACCGGATGCTGTGTGTTTCTGTTTTTTTCGATGTTTGCGGACAGTTCTTTGATCAAATCCGGAATTTTGTCAGGATCAGGGAGCGGATAGTGTGAACCTGAAATAAAAACCTTGTTTTTTCGATATAGGCCGGCATTCTCCGGATCAATTTTTCTATAGAACAGATGATGCATTTTAAGAATATCATCTTCAGCAATATTTTCTTTTTGTATACGTTCCATCATTTCCTGAAAAGCTTCAGCATGGCCGTATGCTTCGAGATGGTCCCTCAGAGGTTTTCCGCCAATGGTGAGACCATCTTCAATGACTACTTTTGTTTCGGATTCGGTAAGTGTGTTTCCTTCCATGGCATTACTTGACCAGGTAAGACCTATTTTATAGTAATTTCTCAAGGAAGCAACCGTTTCACTGGCCAGGGGACGCATCTCTTCTATGCGTCTTTGCTGGCCGTCAACTTTTTTTAACAGTTCCTTTATTCCCATATTCTATCTTCACCTTGTTTTTTTTCTTCTCAAATACCCGGATAAGTCAAATTACCACCCCCAGAGGAGGCGGCTTGTTTTTGTCGGTACTGGAAGGTACGCTGATTTAAATGCCTAAAGTGCCTAAAGTTAAGGAACTTCGTGACATTTTATATGGGATGGTTTTCACAAGGCCTGCCCGCCATTGCCGACATTTTGGGATATGCCCGCTTCCCTACGTGACAGTCGAGGCAGGCGGGACTGCGCGACAAATCAGAGACCAAGGGACTCTGGCAATATGTAGGCAGGGAAATCGTCCATCCTGCCTGCCGAGAGGTACAGTAACAGTTCCCTCAGCCAAGACCTTAATCGAGAACTTTAGACAATTTGAAAATGTTAAATATTATCTTAAACTTTAGGCACTTATCACCAAACAATTACCCAACTGGTAGAACCTTATTATGGTACCACTACCTGAGGTAGTGGTTTAGGCCGAATAATTAATATACCAAAGAAATCCCAAGATTTAAAGCACTTAAATACAGATCAAGGCCCAGCCCCACCATCAGTTCCAACACCATGCTATCCGGTGTGGGGGATTGGGTGACCAGGGCTGCTGCCAGGCCGATAGCGTACATCCAGGGGCTGAAGATGAAATAGCCAGCCCAGGTCCCCCAGAAGGCGGAACCAGTGCTTTTTCCGTACCGCGAACAGTCGCACACCAGGGGGAGCCAGTAAAAGAATTCGCCCCTTATTTTTCATTCTTTCCGCCGTGGTCTTGTCTCATCAAATAACTTCAGACAGTCTCTTCAGGGAATAGGTTCTATCCGATCGCTTGTTTACAAGATCCAATCTCATACTTTACGATATAGTGACAATATCCCCCTTGACACCCAAATACCACTTCAGTATAGTTCCTTCCAGAAAAACCGAGTTCATATGGGTGATACATGGAAACTTTTCCACCTATCCTAACTGTTAGCCCTCCTCTCCTCAAAAACCATCATCTCACACAAAATGATTGACATGATGGTATCGGAACGATACTATATCTCTATGCCGCCGAAGATAAAACAACTCATCAAAAGGCGTGAAATGGCAGGCTTTGTTAATCGGGGAGGCAAAGGCAGTCACCGCAACTTTGTTCATCCAAAAGTGGCAAAACCTATATCAATTTCCGGCAAAACTGGAGATGACGCCTT
>DUZB01000029.1 GCA_013349725.1 Deltaproteobacteria bacterium
CCCTTCTTGTAATTCACCCCTTTGATGGTTATGTCCTTCAGGAAGTAGCCGTTAATCTCTTTCGCCATCTTATGAGGATCAAACTCGCCGTGCGTCGAGTAATCCCATTTAAGGTTGAGAATCGGATCAGGGAAAATCGCGTTTTTGTCCTTTTTGTAGAGGTGTTGCACTGCCTTTCCCAATCTCATCAGGATCTGGCCGTCAGGCAAAGCCTCCCCGGGAGGATTAGCGGCCTTATAGCGCCACTGCATCCAGCGCCCGCTGTTTGTGATGGACCCTTCCTTTTCCACTGAAGCTGCACAGGGGAGCATGAAAACCTCTGTCTTTATCTTCTTGGGGTCCATGTCCGGACCTTTCCAGAAAGAGCAGGTTTCATTGTCAAAGAGATTGACATTGACCATCCAGTCCAACTTTGCAAGGGCCTGCCGGGTCTTGTTGGCATTGGCCCCTGATGCGGCCGGGTTTTGGCCCCAGGCAAAGAAACCGGTGAACTCTCCCTTGTACATGACATCAAAAATATCAAGCCATGAATAGGTCTTGCCGTCCTCTAATTTGGGAAGCCAGCTGTACCCAAAATCATTGGCCTTGGTGCCCTTGTCCCCGAAAAACGACTTGAGCAGGCTGACCGAGTATTTCGGGTAGTTCCCCCACCAGTTTGCGCTCAGGGGGTCGTTGGTCTTAGGGGTGAATTTATTGTTGTAGTCCGTTAAGGTTGGGAGCGAGGCACTGGGGGTCTTTAAATAGCCGGGCAGAATATGGAACAGGAGGCAGTGATCGGTAGAACCCTGAACATTGGATTCACCCCTCAGAGCGTTAACCCCGCCGCCGGCCACACCCATATTTCCCAACAACAACTGGATAATGGCCATACTCCTGATGTTCTGCACGCCTACCGTGTGCTGGGTCCAGCCCATGGCATACATGATGGTCCCGGCCTTTCCTTGCTGGCCTGTGGCAGAATACATCTCGTATACGGTCTGGAGGTCCTCTTTCGGGGTCCCTGTGACGGCTGAAACCGTGTCCAGGTCATAACGGATGTATTGCTTCTTGATCAGTTGAAATACACAACGAGGGTCCTGTAATGTCAGGTCCCTCTTGGAAATCCCCTTCTCGTCCTTTACAAAGGCCCATTTACTCTTGTCATATTTTTTTGTTTTTGGATCGTAGCCGGAGAATAGACCATCTTTAAAGTCATAGCTGTCAGCTACGATGAACGAGGCATTGGTATACTCTGCCACATACTCTTTGAAGTATTTGTCGTTATCGAGGATGTATTTTATCATTCCGCCTAAGAAGGCGATATCTGTCCCCGATCTGAGTGCGGCGTAAAAATCCGCCTTGGAGGAGGTGCGGGTAAAGCGAGGGTCAACGCTTATCAATTTTCCGCCCCGCTTCATGGCCTCGGTCACCCATTTGAAAGAGATAGGATGATTTTCAGCCGCATTGGAACCCATGATAAGGATGCAATCACTGTTTTGGATGTCGATCCAGTGATTGGTCATTGCGCCGCGTCCGAACGACTCTGCCAGAGCCGCAACAGTAGCGCTGTGTCAGATACGGGCCTGGTGCTCAATATAGACCAGTCCCAGTGACCTCATGAGGGCCTGTATCAGCCAGCACTCCTCGTTGTCAAGGGCAGCGCTTCCAACACTGGCAATACCGTTTGTGCGGTTGACTACCTGGCCCTTGGCGTTCTTCTGTTCAAAGCTGGCATCGCGGCTCTTCTTGATCCTCTTGGCGATGGTCCCGAGGGCCCAGTCCCAGGAAACCTTTTGCCATTCTGTGCTGTTGGGAGCACGGTACATGGGCGCGGTGATGCGGGCATCGTTGTTGACCAGTTGGCTCATTGATGCACCCTTGGAACAGAGAGCCCCTTCGTTGACCGGGTGATCGGGGTCTCCTTCGATGTTGATGATTTTTCCGGCGCCGGCTTCGCCCGTGCTGCAGATCATCCCGCAGCCCACGGCGCAGTAGCAACAGATGCTGGTTGTCTCCTTGGCATAGCGGATCTTCAGGGTTTGGGCGTGGGATTTGATGGGTTTCAAATCCAGGCCCAGGCCCAGAATGGCTGCACCGGCGGCGGATGCCCCTGTGATTTTAAGAAAGTCACGACGATTAAGGTTCATGGTCCCTCCTTCTTTCACCTAAGGTTTTCAATAAGGGTTAAAAAAATGACAAGCGATGAATTAGAATGATGGGTTTTTCATCTCAGCGTTTGAAATGAAAAGCAATACGATATGGTGCGTCACCCGGGGCATTCTCAAAGACCGCCAGAAAAGGACCGGTTTGGACTGGAGATGCCCGGGTGAAAAACTACCACTCAGCGGGAAGTAAATACCTGGACGGGTCATTTGTCAACATAATTTTCCATATAAATCAAATATTTATATGTGTCAATAATGACATAAGCCTCCTTTCAAGCAAATAACGATGAATTTATGGCAGCCTTTTCTATTTGAATCCTTTCTCATGGGCAATAAAGTCAAGATGGAGGCTTGCAAGACCCTCCAGTTCCAGGGGAGCGACTTCCTCAAATACCCGGCTGTCAATGGTTTTTAAATACCTCCGGCACGATCGGCAGAAATAGACCCGCAAGCCTTCTTCCTCTTCGGCCTCGAAATAGCCCAAGCTTTCATGCTTATCATTGTTGCAGAAGGGGCATCCGATTCGAACAAAAGTCCATTCTTCTCCGCAGAGCTCACAGTGAAGTCGCCTCTTGCCCGTTTTTGTGAAACAGGCCATATCCGGCTGGGACCCGCACAGGGGGCAATAGCCATGGTCCCACTGTTTTTCATGAATGCCTTCTTCCATCAGACGTCGAAGGGCTTCCAATGAAGGCCTCAAAGCAATCTTTCCGAGGAAAAGGAGTGTGCGTGGGTCCAGATCAACCTGACTTGCGATGGTGGCCAGTGCTTTTTCGTCCTGTTTCAGGATTGCCTTGAAGAGCTTGTCGGACCATTGGGGAACCTTTTCCGTTTTTTTAAGGGCTTTGGCCAACCCAGTCCGGTCCTCCCTGTCCGTGTCGCTCAAGTATTTGAAGCATTGGCTCAAAAGCGCGGAGGCCGAAGCAAAATCCACGGGCAGATCTTCCCTGGAAAAAAGGGGAAACCCTTCTTTTCTCCGGATCTCCAGATGTTCCTTTTCCGGTGTTTCGGATAGTAACGCCGGCTCAGCCTGAATCATGAGGCTTGCCAATTCACGATATGGCTGCAGTGCGGGGCTGGTCGCAGGTCTTTGTAGAATCAACCGGTCGATATGTTTCAGGTAATCCTCATGCATGCTGTCCTCCTGAGTTGGAAAAATATGCGTTAAAAAGAGTTCCATGACATCCTTCATTAAAGTCAGAAAGTAGTTTACATTCAACCTCTTAACGAGGTCTGTATGGTAGAAGGCATACCATTCGATCCAGTCGAATTTTTCAGATAAAGAAAGTATGGGTATTCTATGATGACAAGTCAACCATAATTTGGTAACCGTTCACCGATCATGTTTACAGGCATGCCGTTTCCGTGTTAAAAGATAGGTCGGTAATGGAATTTTTTGATGGTCTTGTGGATCATCTCTCCATAAACATTCGTAAGGGGTGCACATTGAAAAAAGCGTATAAAAGAATCCGGGAACTGGCCAGGCCTTATCTCGATACCAGAAAAAATGACATTCATACTGAGATATCGACACGGCTTGCGTATCTATTGCTGGAACTGGAGGGTGGAATGGAAGAAGTGGTGATCCCGGCCATTTTACTCCATGATGTGGGTTGGAAAGAAGTTCCTGAAGATATGCAAATGAAGGCATTCGGGCCGAACGCAAGTCTGCCGGAATGGAACCGGGTGCATGAAGTGGAGGGCGCCAGAATTGCCGGAGAGATCCTTGCGGAAGTAAAGTACGACCCTGAAAAGGTAGGGGAGATCCTGCGCATTATCGAGGGCCACGATTCCAGGAAAGAGCCTTTTTCTTTGAATGACACAATCGTTAAAGATGCAGATAAGTTATGGAGATATGATAAAGAGGCGGTTGAAATAAATTCGGACAGGTTCCAACTCACCTGTGAGGAGGGGATTGAAAGATTGCGTGTGAATATCGAACCATGGTTTTTGACGGACTCCGCGAAAAAAATGGCACGAGAGGAGATCGAAAAACGGCTGCAGGAAAGGGGAAACAGAAAAGATTTATAGGAACGTTGACGGTTTCCAGTTCGCAGTTTACGGTTGAATGTGTGCTGTCGCAATCACTTTTTTTAAGTACGGGTTTCAGGTGTCAGTGCAGGCAAACGCTCAGGGAACTGCAACCGGTAACCGGCAACTGGTAACTGGAAACGAAGTTTCATACGAGCAATCCGTTACGTTTCCTGATCCGAAAAGACGTTCCAAAGAACAGGACTGAACAGCTCCTGACCAAAATATCGACGGTAGGGGTGACATTTGCACAAGAGGAGAAAGGAGACGTCCACGCCGAGGGTCTCTGCGTCTTCCTCGAAAGCATCAAAGTTGCCGCCGCCCTTGGAGATGATGAGGTCCGCGCTTTGAAGCAGTTCTTTAGTGGTTTTGGAGCACCTGCCAAACATTGTACCCGGAACGGGGCCATCCACACCGTTTTCAACGATATTTGCCACTTCAGAAATTCCCAATGCTGTGGCTTCCCTGAGGGTGACATCGTTCATTGTGGGAGTTGATCGAACCACAAAGTGGATGTCCATTTCCAAGCGTTTCCGGATCGTTTGCATGAGCAGTTTATCAAAGACGATCTCACCCGAGTTGTCTCCGAGATAAACAAGTTTTCGGCTGTTATTGAGCTTTTTTGAAAACGCGGAATAAGCAGGTTCAGGCAGGGGCAATCGCAGCCCTTCAATAACGGTTTGCTGAATATCCGCGGCATGATTATCGATCATCAGATCGATGGAATTGCCGATAACGGCCAGGTGAACAGCTTTACGGAGGGGATCTTCAGCCTTTTCGATTTCACTCTGCAGAAAAGGCAGGATAGCCGCAACTCTTTGATTCTGGAGTTCTTTTTCCTGAAGGAATGGATCACGTTGATCAGTTTCCCGGCAGATCGTTTCCCAGACCTGCTCAATGATTTCCGGGCTGGTCAAATGCCACGACTTTCCTTGAAAAGCGGGAATTTCCAGAATAGCGGTGAAAATCTCCTTTTGTCTTTCACTGGAGATGGGTAGACATCTGAGAGCCGAAACAGCCATATTTGAGATGCAGGGAATGCAATCGGGTACAATAAGCACGATTCTACCTCTTTTGCCTGAGAGATCAGGGAAGTATGAATTTTGGGATATTATATTTGGGGACGCAGATTTACGCAGATAGGCGCAGATAATTACCAAAATGAAAAATCAGGGATAATCTGCGTTCATCAGCGTCCAAATTCTTTTTCTGAAGCAGTATGGTTTCTGTGAAAGAGACCATAGGGGAAAAAATTCATTGCGTCAAGAGGGCAGGCGGAAATTGCAGCGTTATAGGGCCGATATGTCATACGGTAAGAAGTTTCCCGCAATGCGGATTTTCTTGACTTGAGACGCTTATTATCATTTTCTGAACTTACTGTATTTCACGCGCTTTGACCTTTCAGCTTTGAGCTATTTTGGCTGTGCTCTCTGTTTTCAATAAAGGAGGAACCATCATGACTGCCGCCACACTCCCTCAATTAGACCATCACATCAAAGAGCCCAGGGGTCTGTCCCCGCGCATTCAGTGGCTGCGGGACTACTATTTTATGGGTACTGAGCGGGCCTGGAACAACGAATTTATCGCCTGGTCCACCGGGACGGCCTGGGATGTTCAATTCAACGAGATGACTTTTTACATCGTTCCGGAAACCTATGCCTTGATGCAAACCCTGCGAAGTTCTTATCGCCAGGCAGCGAGAGACATAGAGCTGGACAAAGAATTCTGGGCCTGGAGTCAGGTGGAACGACGGGCCTGGTTTGTGAAAGAGGTCATGGTCCGGCATATGCCCAAGGAAATTCTACCGGGCGATCTGATCGCAGGCGGTCGCTTCAATATCCAGACCTCTCTGTGCTTAGACGAAAAGGAGCAGCGAGCCTTCGACAATGCACTGTTAGGCAAAAACGGGGCCCGGGCCGGTATGAAATGGTTGCATGACCACGGTTACGGCAATGCCGGCGCCACCAGCGGGCATCTGATCCCTGATCATGAGCGGGTCTTGAAAATCGGGTGGAAAGGAATCCTGGCCGAACTGGAATCCCGATATAAACCACTGAGCGAACACGAAAAAAGTGGCGCCAGGGGTTCCCAGTTAAAGGCCATGATGACGGCCGCCGCCATGCCCCGTGATCTGGCAGCCGGTTATGCGGAACTTTGTCGTGATCTGGCCACAGACCAAACCGACATCCATCGTCGGCAGGAACTCCTGCAGATGGAGCAAATCCTCTCCAGGGCGCCCTGGGAGCCTGTCCAAACCTTCTGGGAAGCGATTCAAGCCCTGTGGATGACTCACATGCTGATCATGAGTGACGAAAATTACCCCGGGCCCGGGGTCTCTTTCGGTCGTATTGACCAATATTTGCTGCCGTACTGGGAGTACTCTTTGACCCGGGGAATGACGCGTGAATTTGGCAAAGAAATACTGAAATGCTTCTGGGTGCACTGCAACACGGTGTATGACGCCATGATTCGCAACGGCAACCAGGGGATCACTTCCGGGTTTGGTCAGCTGATCACGCTGTCGGGTATGGGCGCAAACAGCAAAGATATGACCAATGATTTGACCTATGCTATTTTGGAGGTCATTGACGAGATGAGCCCGATTCTGGAGCCCAAGCCGAACGTGCGACTGCATCGAAATTCTCCGGAGATATTGCTGGATAAAGTCGTTGATATGATCTCCGTCAGCCAGGGATCTCCTTTTCTGCTGAATTTTGATGAGCGTTCCATGGCGGGTATGATGGTCGAAGCTCGAAAGGCAGGTCTTTCTCATCTGATCAATGAGCAAACGGTTCATGATTACGCACCGGTAGGGTGCCTTGAAAACACCATGGTGGGGAACGACCGGTCCGGCACGGTGGATGTCAATCTCAATCTGCTCAAGGCGGTGGAACTGGCCCTCACCGGCGGAAAAGATATCATCCCTTTTTTGAATCCCATGACCGGCATAGAAGAAACAATCCATCAGGACGGACCGGATACGGGAGAGGCAATCCACTTTAAAACCTGGGACGATTTTTGGGATGCCTATGCCCGACAGACGGAATATATCATCCGGAAAAGCGTTGAGGTTTATGAGACGTCGGAATCGCTCAGAGCGAAATATTTCCCCNCCCCCTATCTTTCCTGCCTGGTCAGGGGCTGTGCCGAAAAGGGTCTGGATATCACCCGCGGGGGTGCGGAAATTAATCTGACCACGCTTGAAACCGTCACCTATGCTACAACCGTCGATTCCCTCTTGGCCATCAAAACCCTTGTTTTTGATAAGAAAAAATGCACCATGGCCCAACTCATCAGGGCTTTGAAAGACAACTGGAGCGGACATGAAGTGCTGCAGGCCATGGCCAGAAATAAAGCCCCGAAATACGGGCGCGATGATGACGAGGCCGATGCCATTGCCAAGAGGGTCATGGATTTGTGGTGCAACGAGACCTGGAAACACACGACCGCTTCAACCGGGAGGCGATTCAGGCCCGGTATGCTCAGTTGGAACTACTGGGCCGGGGATGGTTTCGTCATGGCTGCNAGCGCCGACGGCAGACCCAAAGGCCAGTTTCTGTCCAATGCTATTTGTCCTTCAAACGGCGCCGACAGCAACGGCCCCACGTCCAACGCCAATTCGGTGGGAAAGGTGATGGGCGGCAANGCCGCCGACGGCAACGGCGACTGGGGGGCATATCTGAACTGCCTACCCAATGGCGCAAGCCACACCATTACCTTTAACCCTTCGATTATACGAGACCCGGAACACAAAGCAAAGTTCAAGGCATTCTTGAGGGGCTACTGTGAAAACGGCGGCAGCGCCCTGCAGATCAACATGCTTGATCCGGATGTGCTGCGAGATGCCCAGAAACATCCGCAAGACTACCGCCACCTGCTGGTCAGAATAACCGGTTACAATGCCTACTTCACGTCGGTGGGTAAAGAGCTGCAGGATGAAGTCATCCAGCGGGTGAGTCATGGGCGGTTTTGAGGCGCAAAGGGGAAAGGGGAAAGGGGGAAGGGGAGAGGAGGTTCAAAGGTGAAAGCTCAAAGCAGCACCCAATGAAAGCAACTATTCTTGAAATCCAGCGCATGTCCACGGAAGATGGTCCCGGTATTCGGACCACCATCTTTTTTAAGGGCTGCAGTTTGCGCTGCCGTTGGTGCCACAATCCTGAAAGTATTTCTCCCCGCCCCCAGGTCCACTGGATTTCCAATCAGTGCATTGGCTGTAAAACCTGCCTGGAAGTATGTCCGGAAGGGGCGTTGGCATTCTCTGAAGAAGGCAATCGCATAGACCGCAAGCGATGTACCGGGTGCGGCCTTTGCGCCGAAGAGTGTCCGGCAAACGCCCTGGAGCTTTTGGGGAAGACATGGGACCTGGATGAACTGTTTACAGAAATCATGAAGGACCAGACCTATTTCGAGAAATCCGGCGGCGGCGTGACTCTGGGTGGGGGAGAACCAACCATGCAAGCCGGGTTTAACCGGGAACTTTTAATAAAATTAACGGAAAGAGGCATTCACACAGCGCTGGATACCTGCGGCATGTGTTCCCGCAAGGCCTTCGAAGAACTGCTGCCCTATTCGGATTTGCTGTTGTTTGACCTGAAGGAAATGGACCCGGAAAAACACCGAAAATTTACCGGCACGACGAATGAAAAAATTTTGCAGAATCTTATCTTTTTACGCGATTGGATGCAATCCAATGACCGCCCCGGCCAACTCTGGATCAGAACACCGATCATTCCCGATGCAACTGCCGGCAGTGAAAACATCAGGGGGATCGGAAAATTTATTGCCGGCAATCTGGATGGCCTGGTGAATCGATGGGAACTGTGCGCTTTCAACAATCTCTGCAAAGACAAGTATCTGCGCCTGGACCTTAACTGGGACTACAAAGACCGGGTTCTGTTGAGCAGACTCTTCATGGAGAAAATGGCAGCCGTTGCGAGAAACTCGGGTGTCGATCCTTCCCTGGTTCTCTGGAGTGGTTCGACAAGGTTAGAGGCTGAAAGGTCAAAGGGGAAAGCTGAAAGGGGAAAGGGGGAAGGGCGAAGATGAAAGGAAATGGTTTGATGAAGACATTCTTTACGGAACAGGAAATGAGAGCATTTGAGCCGGCAGAAAAAATCGGTCTGGTGGCCTGTGTCAATCCTGAAGGATTGCCGCATATTTCCCTGATTACTTCCATTATGGCCCCTAAACCCGACCAACTGACTCTGGGGCAGTTCTGTAAAGGGTTGAGCAAGCAGTATATCCAGAAAAACCCTCATGTCGCCTTTCTCATTATGACCATGGATAAGAAAATGTGGCGGGGGAGAGCCAAATGGACCCATCTGAAAACGGAGGGGCAGGAATACGAGCGCTACAATGAAACGCCCATGTTCCGGTATAATACCTATTTCGGGATCAATACCGTTCACTATCTGGATCTCATCGAGACTTCCGAACGCGAAGATCTTCCCATGTCCAAAATAGCCCTGTCCGCCATTCTGACCAAACTGACAAAAGGTTTTGCAGCAACAGGAATGAAAGGTCGGATTCTCAAGCCTTTTGCAGAGGATCTTTTTAATCAACTCGATTCTCTGAAATTTATCGCGTATGTGGGGGCGGATGGATTTCCGGTCATTGTACCGGTTATCCAGTGTCAGGCGGCCGATAGCCGTCGATTGGCGTTTTATCCGATGGCCGGCAGAGAGGAACTCCTGCGCATTCCACCGGAAACGACGGTTGCCGTGTTCGGATTGACCATGAAAATGGAAGACGTGCTCATTCGAGGCGCCTTTCGGGGCTTTAAGCGGGTAATGGGCGTAAAACTTGGAACCATAGACATCGAATGGGTGTATAATTCCATGCCTCCGGCACACGGGCAGATCTATCCGGAAATGGAGTTGAAGCCAATTCTTGATTTCAACTAATGCGCAGGCCTATTCAGGAAGCATCCGTGCAGTTATTGGGGTTGGAAGGTTTTTGTCCTGGTTCAAAACTCCTAACAACCCAAAATTCCAAAAGCCGCACCCGTGGCGGTTTTTCAGCTGACTTACAGTCATCGCTTTGGTTTTTCAATCATTATTCGCTTGTCCCCATTTTGTCCTTGTGTTTTTGGGCTGCAAGAGAATTGGGTATATCTCATACGGCGTTAGCCAAAGAACTGGAGATGAGTTTAGCCGGCATCGGATTTTCACTGGAGATGGGAAAAGCCATCGCAAAAAAGGGTAATTATTCACTTGAAACATAGGTTCGTAAATTTTAAAAGAGCGTCCCGCGTCCATCAGTACCCGCCTGTCCCCTTATTTCCGCCCATGTCTTGCGAGAAAGCACTGCCAGCTTCAACCCACCTCCGGGAAACGTGTCCTTTTTAAGGGGCTACAACAAACAAACCTGATTTCTGAACTCTTCTTCCTTTTCGCTTGACGGCACGAAAGAGTTACGAGTATCTTTACCCCTGAAAAAACAAATTTCTTCCATTTAACGAATCATTCAAAGAAGGTAGATCGGCTAAACAGGCAAAGAAGCGCTTTGTTGACCTTCAAAAATCAGCGGGACTTTTGACTGAAAGCCCTGGCCTGTTCAAAACGTGGGTGTAGATCATAGTGGTGGAGACATCCGCATGGCCTAAAAGCTCCTGTACCGTACGGATGTCATAGCCTGCTTCGAGCAGATGCGTGGCGAAGGAGTGGCGCAAGGTATGGCAACTCACTTTTTTGTTGACACCGGACCGCGAGGCCGCATTTTTCACTGCCTTCTGGATCGCGCTTTCATGGATGTGGTGTCGCCTCACCTTGCCGCTGCGGGGATCCACGGACAGAGTCTTGGCAGGAAACACATATTGCCGGATCCACTCCCTTCCCGCATTGGGATATTTCCTTGCCAGAGCAGGCCAGATGAAAACCTCAGCGGAGCCTTGCGCCTGATCTCCATCATATACAGCCTTCACATTCTCAAGATGTTTCCGCAACGAGTCGGAAAAACGATCCGCCAGCATTGTAATCCGGTCCTTTTGCCCCTTGCCGTCACGAACCAGAATCTGATGCCGCGCAAAGTCAATGTCTTTAACCCTGAGTCGAAGGCATTCCATGAGGCGGAGGCCTCCCCCATACATCAAGCCGGCCATGAGTGCGGTTATCCCTTCCATCACCTCCACCGCCTGGTTTGTATCTTTATCAGCCAATAAAACCTCACCACTTCAAATGTTTACAGATTTTTCTGCCCATGGTAATAGGCAGAATAAATATATTACAGAACGTAGATTATCGGCAACATATTGATATATTGGTTCTTTTATTTTAAAGGAGGTGATGCATATGGGATATTTACTTAATATCATAGGATAAATCGTTTTGTCAATTTTTCGGTAATATATTTTTTCTGTCTAATATATGTTCGCCGGTAAAAAACTCTGCTTGAAATACTATCCGCCATTGGCGTATATTGTGAGTTATGATTTTTATTGAAACCTCCACCTTTACAAAAGAGATCCAACGACTGGTTCCGGATGACATTTACCGAATGCTTCAGTCAGCATTGATGCTGCGTCCAGATGCCGGAAGCTTGATACGTGGTGGTTCAGGTTTACGGAAGGTACGTTGGAATCTTCCGGGTTCTGGAAAGCAAGGGTCATTGAGAATAATCTATTATTGGGACCCTCCGGATATCATATACATGCTTTTCCCATATCGAAAGAACGAGCAAGAAGATCTTACGATGGACCAGATCAAACTGCTCCGTGGGATGGTCAAGGAATTGTTATCATGAAAAAAGATCATTTTGAAAAGCTGGTGGCCAGCATCAGAGAAGCTGGCGAGATCAAGGCGGGTCGTAAGGCGCCAAGCCGAACGTATGAAATCAAACCACCTGAAATCAAGACAGTACGAGAGAGACTTAACGTATCGCAGAACCAATTCGCATTGATGATAGGCGTCAGCGTCCGAACTTTACAGAACTGGGAGCAGGGCAGAAGAAAGCCGGAAGGTCCTGCCAAAGCGCTATTGCGCATTGCATCAAGGAATCCCACTGCTCTTCTTGATGCTCTGTATGCGGAATAGACGTACAGCAGCTGAAAGCGTGGATAGAAGAACCCAATCATTGATCTGACTTTCGTTTGAAAGATTTTCGAGACTTCACAAAGTCGCGGCGGGCAAATAAGACGATTGAAGCAACAGTGTGAAAAAATGCGGAAAGGCGAACCAAACGCTGCACCAGACGCCTGATAGTCCTGCGGTCCCGGCGGGGGCCGGTGGAGGCGCTGGTGAGCTTAACGTTCGCAATAGCACAAAGCACGCAGATATAGGGTGTGAAAAGGACTGTGTCAAGATGAAGAGATAAACATGATTGGATCGAAAGATTGAAATCCCCCAGGCATTCCGTTTAAGCAAGAAAATAGCTCTTTGCTCACATAGGCCGGGGTGCGCAAGCAAAACAGGTTAACAAAGGGAGGGCTAATTATGACCACTTTGACAGTAAATATTTCTGATGATCGATTTGTAAAGCTGAAAGAGGTTGCAAGAGGACTCCTTGTCACGCCGGAAGAACTTGTGACTGCCAGCATCGAGGATTTGCTGGCCCGGCCTGAAGAGGATTTTTACCAAGCAGTCAACCATGTGCTAAAAAAGAATTTGGAACTCTATCAAAGGCTTGCCTGATGCGGTATTTGTCCCTTTCCGAGGTACTTAAAATCCACCGCCGCGTCATAGAATCATCAGGCGGAACGTCAGGCATTCGCGACCTTGGTGCCATTGAATCGGCCTTGGCACAACCCCGTGCGACATTTGGAGGGCGGGACTTGTACCCAGGCACAACCGAAAAAGCGGGGAGTCAATGTAGACTTCCCGGTCTGGATGATCGAATTGCTCGATCGCGAAGCGAAGCGGCTTGGAATCGCGACGCAATCCGTAATCAAAAGCTGGATTGCAGAGCGCATAAATAAAGCTCAAGCTTAATGAAATCGATTCGAACAAACTGGTCTACGGTGCTGCACAAACAGAGGAGCAAGGAAAAGGATGGTGCTGTAAAAGTGCTTACCTTAACGGCAGGCTGTTATGCTGTTTTAAACGAAAGACTTGATGGATATCAAAAAGGAGAACGATTATGAAATTCCTAAAGCGGGTGATGCACAATAAGATAGCGATTGTTTCAGTTCTCTTTATCGTATGTTTTGGCGTGGGGGCTTTTTCCCTCTTGGCGCCGAATTCAGAGGCTGCGGAAAAAACGTCATCCGAAAAAAAAATAAAGATCCTTCACATCATGAGCTATCACTCGCCCTGGCTATGGACCGATGACCAGTTCACCGGGTTCAAGGATGCCATGAAAGGGGTGAATGCTGAATACAAAGTTTTCCAGATGGACACCAAACGAAAAAGTTCGGCCGAGTGGAAGGAAAGTGTCGGCAGGCAAGCCAGGGAGCTGATCGACACTTGGAAACCGGACCTGGTGTATGCCAATGACGACAACGCCCAGGAGTATGTGGCCAAATACTATGTTAACAGCGACATACCATTTGTATTCAGCGCTGTGAATGCAGACCCTGGCGAATACGGGTTTATCGGGAGTCGAAACATTACCGGCGTCCTGGAACAGGAACACTTCATCGGGTCTGTTGAACTGTTAAAGATGATTTCACCGGGCATCAAAAAGATTGCCATCATCCTTGATGATGAGAACACCTGGACGGGCGTCACCCGGCGAATAAAACAGAAACTGGATCAACTGCCTGATATTGAAATTGTCGCCTGGGATGTGATCCATACCTTTGCAGAGTACAAGCAAAAGATGAAAGACTATGAGGGCAAGGTTGATGCCATCGGTCTTCTGGGTATATTTACCTACAAGGATGCCGGCGGCAGCAATGTGCCCTACATCGATGTGCTGAAATGGACGGCAGAGAACAGCACATTGCCGGATTTTAGTTTCTGGAAAGACAGGATTACGTATGGAACCCTTTGCACCGTTACCGTTTCCGGTTATGAGCAGGGATTGGCGGCAGGTAAAATAGCACGCGGTATCCTTTTGGATGCTAAAAGCCCGGCAAGTTATCCCATGGAACCGACCGTCAAAGGTGAAGTTGTTATCAGTCTTGCCAGGGCCAAAAAACTGGGTATCAAGATAAATTCCAGCATTCTTCTTACAGCAGAGGTTATTGAAAAGTTTGCCTGGGAAAAATAAATGTTGATCAGCATCAGAACAAAGATTGTCTTTATTACCGTGGGGATCTTGTTTCTTGCCATTGGTGCGAGCACCTTGACGAGTTCTTATTTCTTTGCCAAAGAGTATAAGATAGCTCTCGAAACCAGGGGGTTTGCCATTGCTCAGGACCTCAAACTGCAAATGGACAGGCTGTTGAGATTGAAAATACCCATGGATGATATTATTGGGTTTGAAGAACAGTGCCGGGAAACGGTAAAGAAACATCCGGACATCTCATATGCCATGATCATCAATCCTGGTGGGAAGATACTCTTCCACAACGACCCATCCCGTCAAGGCGGCATTGAAATAGACCCGGGAATATTGAAAACCATCGCGTCCGGATCAAGCAGCATTCAAAAGATCAAACAACAGGATGAATCCTTCTATGATGTTGCTGTCCCGATTTTTGACAATCATAAGAAACCTATTGCCGCTGCCCGGATCGGTTTTCCTGGAAAAATAATTACTGAAAAAAGCCGGGAAATCTTCCTCTATTCAGGTGGGATCGGGTTGCTGTTGCTTTTTGCCGCGGTTATCATCTCACTGATAACCATATCCTTTCTTGTCACCAACCCACTTCAAAAGCTGGTGAACGTTATCCAGGAAGTACGGGACAAAGGGACTGAGTTGACCCGCCCGCTGGATATCACAACACAAGATGAGATCGGTCAGCTGGCATCCGCATTCGACGAGATGATCAGAGATCTTCAAAAAACCACTGTTTCCAGGGACCTGTTGGTCAAGGAAGTTGACGAACGAAAACAGGCTGAAAAGTCTGCAGAGGCCGCCAACCAGGCCAAGAGCGAGTTTCTTGCCAACATGAGCCATGAGATAAGGACACCGCTTAGCGGGATCATCGGCATGGCAGAGTTGGCCCTGGATACCCCGCTTGATGATAATCAGAAGAATATCTTTTATACAATCAATATGGAAGCCAATTCACTTCAGGATGTAATCAATGACGTTCTTGATTTTTCTAAAATAGAGGCTGGTAAGTTTTATATCGAGGAGATTCCATTTGACTTGAGAATGGCGATTGAAAATGTTGCTGCCGGCTTCGCCTACAGGATGGAGCAGAAACGACTGGAGTTTTTCTCCTTTCTTTCTCCCGATGTTCCTTTTCGATTAATTGGCGATCCGGGCCGACTGAGGCAAATACTTACAAATCTTGCAGGCAATGCCCTTAAATTTACCGAAGAGGGCGAGATATACATCAAGGGAGAATTGGCCGAAGATCTCGGAGAGAGGGTCAAAATCCATTTTTCCATAAAGGATACAGGCATCGGCATACCCGAGGATAGACAGGCGACCATCTTTGAGAGTTTTACCCAGGCAGACGGGTCAACCACCCGAAAATACGGGGGAACCGGCCTGGGAACCACCATATCCAAACAACTGACAGAGCTGATGGGAGGAGAAATTGGCGTAGAGAGTGAGGAGGGGAAGGGAAGCACGTTCTGGTTTACGGCAGTCTTTACCAAACAGACAGGACAGGAAGTCGTCCTGTCAAAAGAAGATATTGATCTGAATGATTTACGAGTACTGGTGGTAGATGACAATCGGACCAATAGGTTTATCCAGACGGAGTATCTCAAATCCTATGGCTGTCTGCCTATGGAGGCAACTGATGGAAAAGATGCCCTGATTATTCTCAGTGAGTCCGTTTCATCGGAAGAACCGTTCGACCTGATTTTGACTAACTTTCAGATGCCGGGCATGAGCGGTTTTGATCTGGCCGGGAAGATCAGGGCCATGGATGATTTGAAAGCGATACCGATCATAATCATCTCGTCTGTTGGAATGATAGGAGACGGCAAGAGTTGTCGGGATATAGGGATTAATGGATATTTAACCAAGCCGATTCGACGGGATGATCTGCGTAAGGCTGTTGAATCTGTTTTGGGTCTTGCTGAGGATAAGGATCTGAACGGTAAAAAACTTGTTACCAGACATACGATAACTGAGGATTACAGGAAAAGTGCCCGGATCCTTTTAGTCGAGGATTATCCCACAAACCAACTGGTGGCCATGGGACATCTTGATAGCGCAGGGTATCAAGTTGATCTTGCGGAGAACGGTCAGTTGGCTGTGGAAGCATTTAAGCGCAAACGATATGACATGATCCTGATGGACATACAGATGCCGGTGATGGACGGTTATGAAGCTACAAACGCCATCCGGAATTTAGAGAATGAACTCAATAAAACAGGAGATAAAAAAGACTCGGGCAAACTGGAAAGGACTCCGATTATCGCCATGACGGCGCACGCCATAAAAGGATATAAAGAAAAGTGCTTTAAGTCGGGAATGGATGATTATATAACCAAGCCCTTGAGGAGAAAGGAATTTCTGGAAATAGTTGATAAGTGGAGCAAATCGAATGAGATAATTGAAAATCAGCCCTCAGACCAAAAAGATTTTAACCACCAGGCAAACCCGGAACTTGAGGAAGCGGATGGTTCGAAACCAGCAATCCAAAACCTGACGCCAAAAACAGATAAAGACAATGTCCCCATGAATTTTGAAATGATCCTGGATGACTTTGAAGGGGATAGAGAATTTTTGGTTAAGGTCATGAATCTTTTTCTGGAGTCGGTCAGAAATCAGATCGAAACCTTACGCCAGGCTATCTTAGATGGGGATGCCGAGTTGGTAAGAAGAGAGGCACATTCCATCAAAGGCGGTGCGGCCAATTTGACTGCAGATGACCTTTCAAGAGTTGCTTTTGAACTGGAAAACATGGGAAAATCGAACACCCTGGAGGCAAGCACCGTTATTCTCGAAAGACTTGAAAAAGAGTTTTATCGCTTAGATGCTTATGCAAAGGAATGCTAAAACAGCCATTATCCCCCGGCCCACTTTTCCACCATGGCCAGCAGTTTTTCCCTCTTTAAGGGTTTTGAAATAAAATCGTTCATGCCCACTGAAAGGATTTAGGGTCAAATCTACGATTGACCTTTGTAGTGAATTCCGGTATATTTACATTATGTCGCGACCCTTGAGAATAGACTACCCGGATGCTTGGCATCATGTGATGAACCGTGCTCGAAGAGGTGAGAATCTTTTTGCGGATGACACGGATT
>DUZB01000030.1 GCA_013349725.1 Deltaproteobacteria bacterium
TCCCCACCCTACTCAAAGCGTGCATCCTTATTTTACTTGCTATTGCTGCCGCCAGGCCCCAACTGTATAATGTTTCGAGGGATATCCGGTCTCCCGGCGTGGATATCGTCCTCTGTCTCGATACTTCCGGGTCCATGCAGGCGCTGGATTTTACCCTGAACGGGGAGCCTGTATCCCGTTTGACTGCGGTGAAGAAGGTGGTCAGTGATTTCATCAAGAAGAGAGAAACGGATCGGATCGGGCTTGTGGTATTCGGAGAAGAGGCGTTTACGCAGGCCCCTCTGACCGTGGACAAAGGGCTCCTTTTAGGGCTTGTAGACAAAATGACCATAGGAATGGCGGGCGACCGCACAGCTATCGGCACGGCCATTGCGATTGGAGGCAAGAGACTCAAGGATATCGAAGCCAAGGCAAAGATATTGATTCTTCTTACGGATGGCAGGCAAAATTCCGGGAATATCTCCCCGGATGCGGCGGCGCAGGCGGTCAGAGCGCTTGGGATCAAGATCTATACGATCGGCGTGGGGGGCGAGGGCCCTGCCCCTTTCAAGGTCAAGACTCTTTTTGGAGAGCGCACGGTCTATGAAAGGGTGGACCTGGATGAAAAGACCCTGAAAAAGATGGCGGAAACAGGGGGGGGAAGATACTTTCGTGCCTCTGACAGCAAGGGATTGGCAGAAGTGTATGAAATCATTGATCAGGCGGAAAAAAGAGACGTGAAAGTAAAAGAGTTTTTTCACTTCAGGGAACTGTATCTCTATTTCCTCATTCCGGCTGTTTTTCTTTTTGCCCTCAAAATACTGATTGAAACCGTTATCCTGAGAGTGCTCCCATGAACCTGTCCCATCCATGGATGCTTCATTTTTTTTGGCTTCTGCCGCTGGCTGTCCTGGCCTTTGTGGTTCGCGGACGTAAAGTCAGGCAAGCTCTTGAAAGGTTTGCTGATCCCGAACTCCTCAAACGGCTGACCGGGGGAGGATCGGGAGGGATGCGGGCCATAAAGCCGATTCTGAGTCTCAGCGCATTGGGGTTCATGTTGATTGCCTTAGCCGGCCCCCGGTGGGGCAGCCATTATCAGGAAGTGGTTCAGAAAGGGGTTGACATCATGCTCCTCGTGGATGTTTCGCCGAGCATGCTGGTTCAAGATGTGAAACCGGACAGACTGGAGAGAGCCAGAAGGGAGATTTCGGACTTTATCAGGGTTGTTCAGGGTGACAGGGTGGGCCTGGCGGCCTTTTCGGGCGCCGCATTTGTGCAGTGCCCTCTGACCCTGGATTACGGCGCCCTCAATCTGTTCCTGAACGCTCTCAGCCCGGAATTGATCCCGGCGCCCGGGACTGACCTGGGAGCGGCCCTAAAGATGGGAATGTCGGCTTTCGATCCCCAGGCGGAGACCGATAAGGTCATGATTCTGATTACCGATGGAGAAGACAACGAAGCCAAAGGGGTTCAGGCGGCCAGGGAAGCGGCTGCAAAAGGAATCAAGATCTTTGTATTCGGTATGGGAGATCCATCCGGTGGACCCATACCGCAACAGGAAGGGAAGGGCGGTTTCAAGAAGGACAGGGATGGAAACATGATCCTTTCCAAACTGGACGAGCAGGAACTTCAGGAAATTGCCTCCATCACGGGCGGGCGTTATGTGCGGGCCGTCTCCGGAGATCTGGACCTGGATCTCCTCTATTTTGACGGGGTGAAGTCGCTTACGAATGCCTCCACCGTCAAGAGCGGGAAAATCAAGGTATTTGAAGAGCGGTTTTATCTCTTTGTGTTAGCGGCGTTCGTAATCCTGCTCTTTGAAGGGTTTATACAGGGTATGGGAAAGGAATCGCCCCTTTCAGGAAAAGGCAGGCGTATTTCTATCCTTTCACTATTTTTCCTGATGCCTGTTTTCCTGTCGTTCAGTATGGCCGGATGGGTTGCCCCCGTTTTCGGGTCGGAAGATCCGGATGAACTGTACCGTGAAGGGAGGTTCAAGGAGGCCGAAACGCTTTATGGAAAATCCGACATGGACAACCCGAAGGATCTGCGCTTTCGGTACAACCGGGGATGCGCAGGTTACCAGGGTTCGGATTACAAAGGGGCCATGGCCGCTTTTTCCAGTGTGTACAGAAGGACCCAGGATAAAGAGATGCAGTACAGGGCAGTTTTCAATGCAGCCAACACGGCCTATAAACAGGGTGATTTTTCTGCGGCGGCGGACTATTTCAAACAGGCTATTCGGCTGAAGCCTGAGAGCGAAAATGCAAAGTTTAACCTGGAACTGGCGTTGAGAGAGATCGCTAAACAGAAAGAACGCGAGGAAAAAGACGGCGGCGATGCCTCCAAAGACCAGGAGAAAACCGGACAGGAATCAAAAAAGGAAAAAGACGGAGAGAAAAATTCTTCCGGGAACCCGGATAAAAAGAGCGGTTCGGAGAAAGAAAAGGAACAGAAAAAGAAGGATTCAGGGGAACAACAAAGAAACGAGGATCCGGGAGAAAAGGAAAAGGACGGGCAACAACAGGGCCGGGAGCAAGAAAAGAAAGAAGACAAACAGGATCTTTCCGGCGACCTTCAGGCGCGAAATGCCCCCTCTGAACCAAAAACAGAGGATGACGGGACAAATCCGGAAACGGTATCTATTTCGAGATCAAAGGCCGAGGCCATGCTGGATAATGTAAAAGAAGATCGAACCCGGCTCATGGAGCTTCAGCTTCAGGAACGAGGGGCAACCCCTCCGAAATCGGGAAAGGACTGGTAATATGAAGCGGGCAAACCTGGTTTGGTTTTTCTTCCTCCTATTCCTTTCTGCGCCCTGCCTGGCCGCTGATCCTATTTCCATAAAAATCTCGCTGGACAGGACAGAGGCCTCGATGGATGACACCATCCAAATGGGGATTCATGTTTCCGGAGCACGGACCAGCGACGCCCCACCCGTTATCCATGGACTCGACGTCTTTCGCGTTGCCCAGGGAGGGAGTTCCAGCCGTGTTGAAATTGTCAATGGCACATACCGCACAGGGGTAGAGTTCACTTTTTTCCTGACCCCCTCAAAGACGGGTACGTTTCAGATAGGTCCCGCGGAAGTCCGGATAGACGGCAAAGTCTATAAGAGTGATCTTCAAACGATTCATGTGAGGCAACAGGATTCGGGGGGGAATGTTCAAACAAAGACGGTATTTTTATCGGCGTCTCTTTCAAAAGACAAGGTCTTCGCGGAAGAACAGCCGATCTATACCCTGAGGCTTTACCTGCGGAGGCAGGCGACCAATATTTCCCTCCAGCTTCCCGAACCGGAGAACCTCACGTTTACCCAGTTGACCAAACCAAGAGAATATGAGGGGGTCTCCAATGGTCTGCAATACCGGATTATAGAGATCCCTTACGCCCTGACCCCGTTCAAGGAGGGCCGTCACCGTATCGATTCCGCCCGCATGAATATGACCGTGAGCGAACCTGGACGAAGATCGGGACGGGGCCTCTTTGATGATTCGTTTTTCAACGGGGGATTGTTTTCAGGAGGCCGGCCCCTGAGTGTTTCAAGCAATGTTCTGGAATTGCAGGTGGAACCGCTTCCCCTTCAGGGCCGACCAAAGAGCTTCAGCGGACTTGTGGGAGATTTTACCATACGTGCCGGCATCGAGCCTTTGCGCTTGAAGGCCGGTGAGTCCGCCACACTCACTGTGAGGGTGGAAGGCAGGGGCAATATCAACCGCATTCCCGATATGCAGATGCCGGAAATGAAGGAGATCAAGGTCTACGCGGATGAACCGGTCCTCACTCCCGAAACGGATGCTGCCGGAATCCGCGGGTCGAAGACCATGAAATGGGCGCTGGTTCCGGAAAAAGAGGGGAGTTACACGATTCCTCCCCTCACCGTCCCTTTTTTTGACGCAGAGAAGGGGCAGTACCAAAGATTGGAAACAAAGCCTTTTCATCTTACTGTCCTGGCCGGAAAAGAGAACCGTTCCGTAAAGATTCCCATCGGCGAATCGGCCACGTCAGGTCTGTCCCCCGTGAAGCAGGATGTAAAGGAGATCGGTCACGATATCCTTCCCCTGCACGATTCCATAAGAAGCCTCGGTCTCATGCAAGGTGGGCAAAATGGGCAAGAAGGGACCTTCCTCCCATGGATTATTCTGATTGTGCCCGGTTTTTTCTATGGTTCCGCACTGGCCGTTTTGAGAATCAAAAAAAGGTCGGTCCGCTCGGTGCATGCCCAGAAAGCGAAAAAGGCTGCCGGAAAAGCCATACGGAAATGCAGGCTGGAGGCATCTGATGCGGAGTGCCTTATCCTGACGGTCAGGGATTATTTTAATGACCGATTCGGATTGGAAATGGCCGCCATTACTGCAGATGATGTGATTTCCCTCCTGAGGGATAAGGGAATACCTTCTGATGTGGCCTTGAAACTCAGCTCCTTCCTGAAACAACTTGAAAGCGCCGTTTATACGGGGCACGACCAGGCCGGAGATCAAATCGGAACGGAAATCGCTGCGTGTATAAAGCAGATGGAAAGGGAAATCAGGTGAGGGCTCTTTGGTATCTTGGTGCAGCCGTTTTTGTGGCGGCGCTGACAATCTTTTCGGGTTCGATCATCCAGGCTGGGGCCGGCGGACCGGAAGAAGTCTTTTTCAAGGCCAACCAGGCCCAGAAGGAAGGACATTTTGAGAAAGCCGCTGAAGGGTATCGAAATCTGATAGATTCCGGATACGCCGGAGGGCATGTCCTCTACAATCTGGGGAATGCCTATATCCGATTGAACCGGCTTGGGATGGCGATCCTTCAATACGAAAGGGCCCGTCAGTGTATCCCGAGGGATGCCGACCTTCAATTTAATCTTGCCTATGCCCGAAACCTTACCCTCGATGCCATTCCCGCGTCGGCGGGATTTATCGGGCACACCCTGTTTTGGATGGATTCCTTTAATCTGAAGGAGCTGTTCCGGGCATTTGCCGCCCTCAATCTCCTTTTCTGGACGGTTCTGCTCATAAGGCTCTTTTACCGGTCGGAGTGGCTTTTTTACCTGTTTGTTATGGTCCTGGCCTGTTGGTTCATTTCCGGCCTTTCTTTCGGTGCAAAATGGTACCAGGGTAAGTACGATGATCGGGCAGTGATCCTGAATAAAGAGGTGACTGTTCTGGCAGGCCCTCATCCGGGCGATACAGTCCTTTTTAAACTCCATGAAGGCGCCCTGGTACAGGAAGAGCGGGCGGAAGACGGATGGATGCTGATTCACCTCCCTGACCGGAAGAGAGGGTGGATACAATCGGAGGATGCTGCAAGGATTAGGACCTCAGGGGTGAAAGGGGAGCGGCAGGCAGCAGGCGGGTGAGGAACGAGAGAACCGTCAACCGGTAACCGACAACCGTCAACTGGAAACAGAGTTTCCTGCGAGGACCAATAACCATGAGCTTTTTAGATATCCTTATCCGCCCCCGCCCCCGCAGGTTCCTTTTTTTGCTCATAGCCATTTCCTTGATTCTGATTCTGAACCCTTTTCTTGAGGGGTTCAGGGAGCTCCGGGTGATCCTGGAGATCCTGTTTACGTTGCTGCTGCTTGCAGGGGCCTATGCCATCAGTCAAAAAGCGAGGGTTTTTTTCTTTTCCCTTTTCCTGCTTATTCCGGCCATGTCTTCCCATTGGATGACCTATATCCAGAATACCGGTGCACATGGCATGGTAAGCGATCTGTTTGCAGGGGCTTTTTTCGCGTATGTGGCGATCATTATTTTAGCATCCCTCTTCCGAGAAACAGAGGTCTCCATGGATCTGATCATGGCTGCCATATGCGTGTATCTGCTCATGGCCTTTTTCTGGTCTTCCACTTTTTCCGTGCTGGAATATTTTCAGCCCGGCTCATTTCAGCTCTCGGAACGGACCGGAAGTGCGTTTCAGGATTTTACTTACTTTAGCTTTGTAACGCTGACTACCCTGGGGTATGGAGACATTGTCCCGCTGACGCCGCCGGCAAAAACCCTTTCTTCGATTGAGGCGGTTATGGGGCAGATCTATATTGCCACCCTTGTGGCGAGGCTGGTTGCTATCCACACGGCCCAATCCATGCGCAGGAAAAACGGTGACGATGAGACCTCCGTTTCATAAGATCGCTTACCTGCAAAATCCTCAATCCGCAATCCGCAATCCGCAATTGTGCCTGAACAAGCTTTTCGTTCAGGCGCCGTTCAGCCTACCCCCTTGGCTTCAAATACGGCCTTGACCATGGCCTGGGCTTCCTCCTGTATCCAGCGAAGGTGGTCCTTTCCCTTGAAACTTTCCGCATAAATTTTATAGATCTGTTCCGTACCCGATGGACGGGCCGCGAACCATCCGTTTTCAGAGACAACTTTCAACCCGCCGATGGAGGCGCCGTTTGCGGGAGCCGTGGTAAGCTTTGCCGTAATCGGTTCTCCTGCCAGTTCTTTCGAAAGCACCATCTCCGGGGACAGGTGCTTCAGGACCGCTTTCTGCTCGATCGTGGCAGGGGCGTCAATCCGTTCGTAAAAGGGTACGCCAAACATCTCCGTGAGCTCTGTGTATATCTCAGAGGGATCTTTGCCGGTTACGGCAGTTATTTCACAGGCCAGAAGATCCATGATGATGCCGTCCTTGTCCGTAGTCCAGACCGTTCCGTCTTTTCTCAGGAAAGAGGCGCCTGCGCTCTCTTCTCCTCCAAAGCCGTAGGTCCCGTTCATTAGTCCGTCCACAAACCATTTGAACCCCACGGGCACTTCGCACAGTTTTCTCTGTAAACGGGCGGCAACCCGGTCAATCATGGAACTGGAGACAAGGGTTTTTCCCACGGCGGCGCCCCTGCTCCAGCCGGGCCTGTTCTGAAACAGGTACCATATTGCTGCTGAAAGGAAATAGTTGGGATTCATGAGCCCCATTCCCTTTGTGACGATGCCGTGCCTGTCCGCATCGGGATCATTTGCAAAAGCGATGTCAAATCCGTCTTTCATTTGAATCAGTCCGGCCATGGCATAGGGCGAGGAGCAGTCCATTCGAATTTTTCCATCCTTGTCGACCGTCATGAAAGAAAACGTAGGGTCAACGGAGCGATTGACCACCTCGATGGAAAGTTTGTAGCGATCGGCAATCGGGTCCCAGTAATGGATGGCGGCGCCGCCCAGAGGGTCTACACCGATTTTCAGACCGGCCTTTGAAACGGCTTCCATGTCTATGATATTCGCAAGGTCGTTGACATAGGGAGAGATGTAATCATAGGCCCGCACAAAATCGGTTTTCATAGCTTTTTCAAAAGAGAGCCGATGGACGGCTTTCAGCCCCTCTTCAATAATGCCATTGGCTCGATCCTCTATGATGCCGGTCGTTTCCGTTCCGGCCGGTCCTCCTTCAGGGGGATTGTATTTGAACCCTCCATCCTCGGGCGGGTTATGGGATGGGGTAATGACTACTCCATCGGCAAACCCTCCTTTTCTGCCCCTGTTGTATGTGAGTATGGCATGGGAAATGACGGGAGTGGGGGTATATCCAAAACCCTCTTGCACCATGATGTTTACCTGATTGGCGGCAAACACCTGGATCGCGGTGGCAAGCGCCGCCTCGGAAAGGGCATGGGTGTCCATTCCCATGAACAAGGGTCCGTTGAAGCCTTTGCGTCTTCTATATTCGCAGATGGCCTGGGAAATGGCCAGAATGTGGTCTTCATTAAAACTTTTCTTGAGCGACGAACCCCGGTGACCTGAAGTCCCGAATGTCACCTTCTGGCTTTCGACGGCCGAATCGGGTCTGTGGGTATAGTAAGTGGACACGAGTCTTGGTATATTGGCAAGAAGCGATTGGTTCGCGGGTTTTCCGGCAAGGTCACTCACTGTCATGGGTTCCTCCTCTGTTATTCAAGTGTGATCAGGGACGGTTCGTAATCTGCAGGGGCCTCATATCCCAAAAGATTGCAGATGGTGGCCGCCACGTTGCTCAGCCCGCGGGTTTCAACAGGACTCATGGCGAATCGGTTCACTCCGGAGCAATCGGTCATGATGAACGGCACGGGATTTTTTGTGTGGGCAACCATTGGCGAGCGTTTCCCTTTTTTTTCCGTCCACATGCAGTCGGCGTTGCCGTGATCAGCCGTGATGATTGCCGCGCCGTGCATTTTTTCCATGGCCTTCATGATCCGGCCAAGGCAAAGATCCACCGTCTCCACGGCAATGCGAATGGCCGCGGGAATCCCCGTGTGCCCCACCATGTCTCCGTTGGCATAGTTGAGGCGTATGAATTTGTATCTGCCGCTCTTCATGGCATCGATTACCGCGTCGGTGATTTCCGCGGCCTTCATCCAGGGTCTGAGGTCAAAGGTGATTCTGTCTGAGGGGATCTCCACATATTTTTCCAGCTTGTCATCAATGTATCCGGAATTGTTTCCGTTCCAGAAATAGGTCACATGGCCGAATTTCTGGGTTTCTGAAATGGCAAAGGAGGGTACGCCCGCGGCACAGAGATATTGACCGAGGGTCCTGTCGATGGCGGGCGGTTCCACAAGATAGTTCTTCGGGATGTGGGCATCCCCGTCATATTCCATCATTCCGGCAAAAAAGACGTCGGGAACCCGTTCGCGGTCAAATTCCGTGAAAACCGGTTCATCAAACGCCCGGGAGATTTCAATGGCGCGGTCTCCCCGAAAGTTGAAGAGAATAACGGCATCCCCATTTTCCATGGCGCCTACTGGTTTTCCTTTTTCTACGATGACGAAGCTTTCCATGTACTGATCCGTCATTTCCGGATCTTCCGCGTAATAGGTTTTGATGGCTTCCGTGGCCGAGGAGAACGCTCGGCCCTTTCCCAGGACATGCGCATCCCATCCATTCTTGACTACGCCCCAGTCGGCGTTGTAACGGTCCATGGTCGTGACCATTCTTCCTCCGCCTGACGCGATCCGGTAGTCCCTGCCCCCTGTCGACAGTTTTTTCAGCCTCTTTTCCAGAGGTTCAAAAAAGGTGAGGGCACTTTTTTCCCCCACATCACGTCCGTCAATAAGGCCGTGCACGCGAACCCTTTTTATTCCGTCCGCGGCGGCACGATCCAGGAGCGCATAGAGGTGGGTAATGTGGCTGTGAACATTTCCATCGGAGATCATCCCCATAAGATGCAACGTCCCACCTTTCAGGGTGCGCACCAGTGCCTGCTCCCATGCCTTGCTTTCAAATATCTTTCCGGAGGCAATGGCTTCGCTCACCAGTTTGGCGCCCTGCGAAAAAATTCTTCCGGCGCCAAGGGCGTTGTGTCCCACTTCGGAATTTCCCATATCATCATCTGAAGGCATTCCGACGGCCTTACCGTGGGCCTTTAACTGCGTACTCAATGGCCCTTTGGAAAGGCCGTCCAAGGTGGGGGTATATGCCATGTATATGCCATTGCTGTCATCCCGGGGCCCGATTCCCATGCCATCCATGATCACCGTCACGACCGGACCGGGAAATTCCGTATACCCGGGTAAACGTTTAAGGGTCAGAGTTTTCATCAGCTTCTCCTTGCAAAGATTTTTCTTTCCAGAAATCCGGCATACCCGAGCCAGTTTCAAAATGCTCAATTTTGTTCGAGATCAAGAAAGGCGAAAATTTTAACCGCAGGAATATATTTGATATTTCGAGGATTAAAATTTGAGCCTGACGCAGAGATCGGGCAAAAGGGGGCGTTTTGAAATTGACTCTACCTTTATTAAATAATTGGTTTCAATGGTCAAGGTCAAATGAATAATGCCCGGTGCCGAAGGTTCCGACTGGGGCTTGGTTCTAATTTTGCCCACTTGATCCAACTAGTCGAGAGTACGTTCGGAAGGTCATAATCATAATCTTAATCATAATCTTACTCTTTTACAGCCTATTTTAGAGCTACTCGATTATGATTACGATTAAGATTATGAGTAAGAAAATAAATCTAATGGACCACGTTAGAACCAAGCCCTCCAACTTCTGTACATCGGTTGCCAGGACAATTATACCGTGCTTGACATTTGACATGCTTTTGGGAAGAATGGATGGCCATTAGGTTTCAAACAAGGCCCGGGGTAAGTGAAGGCTTCAAACGGGCCGTGGACAGAAGACTCTTACAGCGGGAGGCAACAGATGATAAGGACATGGATGGCTTTGGGATTTTTAGCGTTTCTCCTCGTTTCATGCGTTACCGGCAGGGGTACGGTTAATCCAAAGGTTTCGGAAACCTCGAGGGATGGGCGCTTCATTGCCTACGATAACGGAACGGTGAAGGATTCCTCAAGCGGCCTTCTCTGGGCGGCCGAAGATAATGGAGGCCCCATTACCTGGGAGGAGGCGATGAAATTCTGCCGTGATTATCGGGTTGGAGGGTATGACGACTGGCGAATGCCCACCCAGGAGGAACTGACCGCCTTATACAACCCTGAAATTACGAATAGGGGAACCTATGATGAAGGTTGCAAAGGGGGATACCATATCACCGACCTGATTCATATCACCTGCTGCTGTATCTGGTACTGGAACGGTGTTGATGAAGTGGGCGGGTTCTTTCATTTTGATACGGGACCCGATGGCTGGCGGGATCAGGCCCTTTCTCTCCATCCCAGGGCGTTGCCGGTGCGGGATCCGAGTTGACTGAAATTTGCTTCTGGTGTATCTGCAGGGGAGGCTTCGGTCCACAGCCCGGACTCGTTTCTCATCACTTTTGTCACTAAACACTGACCACTGACCACTCGTTATTCCTATGGGTAAAGCAAAAAATAGTACACCGGCGCCATGTACGTTTGAATTCAGCCGACCTTCTGAAGACATTCTGCTTTTGAAGTTCGCCGGTACATGGACGATTAGAAATAAGTTGCCCCCACCCGCGGATATGGATAAAGCCCTCACTTCCGGTTCCGGGATCCGCCGGATTGCCTTTGAAACCAGCGAACTCTCCCATTGGGACAGTATCTTTCTGACATTTCTGAACAAAGTAATCAGATCAGGGAAAAAGGCCGGCATCCAAATCGACAAGGAGGGGCTTCCCGAAGGGGTGAGAAGACTCCTGGCGCTCATGGACGCCGTTCCCGAAAAAAAAGGAGTTCGAAAGGAAAAAAGAAAAGATTTCTTCCTGTCAAGGATCGGTGCGGAAGCCCAGGATTTTTTCCGATCGTCGGGGGAGATTCTGGTCTTTATCGGTGAGGCATTTATTTCCTTTTTGAGATTCCTGAGGGGAAAGGCGCGCTTTCGCGGTTCCGATCTTGCCCTGATCATGCAGGATTGCGGTATTCAGGCCCTTCCCATTGTTTCTTTGATCTGCCTGTTGGTTGGCCTTATTCTCGGTTTCGTGGCCGCTGTACAACTGGTCATGTTCGGCGCCCAGATTTACGTGGCAAATCTTGTAGCCATTTCCATGGTCCGCGTGATGGGGGCCATTATGGCCGGGATCATCATGGCCGGACGGACGGGCGCGGCCTTTGCCGCCCAATTAGGCACCATGCAGGTGAACGAAGAAATCGATGCCTTCAAGACCATGGGCATATCCCCCATGGATTTTTTAGTGCTGCCCCGCATACTGGGTCTCTCCCTGATGATGCCGCTGCTGGTATTGTATGCGGACCTGATGGGGATTCTGGGAGGGATGATCGTGGGGGTGGGCATGCTGGATCTGAATGTGATGGAATACTACCTCCAGACCAAAGCTTCTCTCAGCCTTTTCGATCTTTTTATCGGAGTCTTTCAAGGGATGGTGTTCGGAGTTCTGGTGGCCGTAGCCGGATGCCTCAGGGGAATGCAGTGCGGCCGAAGCGCCTCTGCGGTGGGGGACGCAGCCACTTCGGCGGTGGTTACGGGGATCGTCAGCATCATCGTGGCGACAGCCATCATTACGGTGATCTGCAACGTCCTGGGAATATAGAGTCATTCAAAAACGACCATCGGAGACAAGGTTATTATGGACAGACAGGCAAGTAAAATGCTTATCGGGAGCTTCGTGGTGGGGGCGGTAGTCCTGGCTGTGGCGGGTGTCCTCATGTTCGGCGGCGGCCAGTTCATTAAGAAAACCCAAACTTTTGTTCTTTTCTTCCAGGGTTCCGTCAAAGGACTCAATGAGGGCGCCTCCGTCCTGTTCCGTGGAGTGAAAATCGGTTCGGTGAAGAGTATCTCGCTGGAAGCGGATGCCAAGGATATGATCATTTATATCCCGGTTATCATAGATATTGAGGTGGACAGGATCCACGTAATCCGTGGAAAGCGTCAAGCGGACATCTCCAAGGGTCTCCCTGTGCTTTTTGAAAAAGGGTTGCGGGCCCAGTTGATCATGAGCAGCCTGCTCACCGGTCAATTGGTCATAGAATTAGAGTTCCATCCGGACGCTCCTATGAAACTGGTAGGCCTGGAAAAGAAATATCCGGAGATTCCAACCCTTCCTTCCACATTTGAAATGATTTTCGATAAATTGAAGGATCTCGATTTCGACAGTCTTGTCGGCAAAATTGTGTCTGCGGTGGACGCACTGGAAAAGGTTCTGGTTTCCCCTGAGATACCGGAAATTCTGAAAACCTTGAGAACTACCATAGAGGATGCGGATAAAGTTGTCAGAAAACTCGATAGCCGGGTGGATCCCCTGTTCAACGGCATTGATGACGCGGTCAAAGAGTACGGCGACCTGGCCCGCCATGTGGATGAAAAAGTTGGCCCGCTGGTTACAGACATGGATGCCACGGTGAAAGATGCCCGTAAACTGGTTCAGAAGGCGAACCACAGCATGGAAAACCTGGTCGCAACCCTTGACGATAGCTTGAAAGAAGCAAAGAAGGCCCTGAAGAGGGGAGAGGAGGCACTTGTGGCCGTAAAGGGGACGGTCGGGAAAGACTCTCCCGTTGTTTATCAGTTAGACAACACCTTGAAAGAGATTTCCGCCATGGCCCGTGCGTTCAAGTCCCTGGCCAGTTTCCTGGAACGTCATCCCGAGGCCCTGCTCCGCGGAAAAGGAACCCCGGAAAGGAGATAAAGTCCATGCATGCAAAGACGGTAAAAAACCTGGCAGCCGCGCTCGTTTTTCTGTTCCTGGCGCTGACAGGATGCGGAACCAGTACCCCGGCAAAATTCTATATGCTGAATTCCATTTCCGGTTCCGCAGTGGGGACTTCCGGGACGGAAGAGAAGAAGCTTGTCTCTATCGGGATAGGTCCGGTGGAATTTCCGGCCTATCTGGATCGGCAGCAGATCGTGACCAGGGTCAATGAAAACGAGGTGGATCTCGCCACGTTTCACGAGTGGGCGGAACCGCTTAAAGAAAATTTCATCCGTGTTTTGGTGGAAAACCTCTCGGCTCTGGATACTGGGGGCTTGTTTGCAGTTTACCCCATGAGAGGCCCCGCTCCTGTTGATTTCCAACTGGAAATTGAGGTCCTTCGCCTGGATGGCAGTCTTGGAGGAGAGGTTCTGCTCATCGCCCGATGGACCGTTTTCGGGGGGGGCACTAACCAGATGCTCCTGACAAGAAAGTCAACGATCAAGGAAGCATCGGGATCAGCAGACTATCGGTCGCTGGTTGCCGCCCAGAGCAGGGCAGTGGAGGCCCTGAGTAGAGAAATCGCCATCGCCATGAATGATCTTTCAAAATAACCGTTTAATGAATGTACAATTTCGCTATTGCAGAGAATTTTTTATCGGTCTATCATTACATGTTTCGCTTGAATTCAGGATACTTATACGCTTTTTCTTTTATCCCATTAATCCTGTCGATCCTGTCAAAGTATTGATGTGTGAATGGCAACATGAACGACAACGACGCCCCCATCATAGCCAGGGATCTTGAAATTGCCTATGGCGATTTTGTGATCCAGCGCAATCTGAACTTTTCCGTCGGAAAAGGGGAGATCTTTGTCATCATGGGGGGAAGCGGTTGCGGCAAGACCACGGTGATGCGGTGCCTTACCGGGTTGAAAGAGCCGGCAAAGGGGCAGGTTTTTTTGGAAGGAGTCAGTTTCTGGGAGGCGAATCAGCAAGAAAGGGACCGGCTGTCCAGGCACCTGGGGATTGTGTACCAGAGCGGCGCCTTGTGGAGTTCCATGACGCTTGCCGAGAACATCAGTCTCCCTCTTGGCGAGTACACCGACCTGAGTTCAAAAGAGATCAGAGAGCTTGCCTCCCTGAAGCTGGCGCTGGTGGGGCTTGCAGGATTTGAGGATTATTTTCCTTCGGAAATCAGCGGGGGTATGAGAAAACGTGCAGGAGTGGCCCGGGCGCTGGCGCTGGATCCGGCCCTGTTGTTTTTTGACGAGCCGTCAGCGGGTCTTGATCCCATTACATCGGCCCTGCTGGATGATCTGATTGTGGAGTTGCGGGACAGCCTGGGAACAACCATGGTACTGGTTACCCACGAGCTCCCCAGCATCTTTTCCGTGGCGGACAATTCCGTCTTCCTGGATGCAGAGACCCGAACCATGATCGCCAGCGGAAACCCGAAAAAATTAGCGAAGGAATCAGACAATCCGAAGGTGCGGGAATTTCTGACGCGCAGTGGAAAAGGCATGGGAATGTGATTTGGTCCTTGAAAGAGGCCTCCACCCACTTTACGGTACTCCACTTGGCGTTTTAAGGACGTTTACGTGGTTCGTTATTTTGTAAAAACCGGTATCTGAATCTTACAAACATCCATAGGAGGTCGATATCATGCCTGACATTTACGGTTTACTTGGGTAACCTTCACTTGCTGGACTTTGAAGGATTGAAATGGCAGTCTTTACAAAATGAAGGCAATTCAAAGCTAAGATGATACAAGGACTGTCGCATTTTGACGGCCTTCAAAGATCCGTTGACAAAAATTGGGTCGAAGCCCATATTTGTATCCGGTCGTTTTCAACAATTGATCTGCCAGCCTTGCACGGTTTTAGCCACTTTCGGGTGTGGGCTTATGCAAGGTACCTTTCTCCCGCGACCGGACAATCGGCAAATTCACCAACAATATGTTGCGATTGTGGGAATCTCCGCTCTAATTTTACAGGTCTGGGTGCACTCATTGGGTATAAGCGCATAAAAGGGTTTCGTTGGTTCGGGTTATCAGAAACACCGACCAGGTTTCAAGATGATTAAACAGCTTTATGAGGCTCATTTATCGATAGAAATTATAAATATGTGGTTCCTTCCTAAGGAGATAGATCCATGACTTGTTCTGTTCGGATGTGCACGGCCCTTTTTTTGGTCGTCTGTTTGTTCGCTTTTATCACAGAGGCTCAACCCGCCCATGCTGCTGTCACCAAGGTCTGGGCCAATAACGGGGAAGACAAGGTGACCCGGGATGAGCTCCGCGCCTATTCAGGGTCTGACGTAACCAATTCAGTATGGAACGGAAATCTAATATCCCTGTTCGGAGCCAAAAACGAAGTGATTTCTTTTAACATGGTCATGGAGGCGACAAACGCAACTGCCCAGAATGTTTCGGTTTCCTTTGATACCCTGACAGGTCCGGACGGCGCACTGATCCATTCAGGTTCTGCTTTAGGCAACGGCGTCTTCAACTGGGTGGGGCGCAATATCGAACTGTTTTATATCCGCTATCTTGAAATCAAGGGGCTGAGCCATGATCTCGGTTACAATGCTACCTATGATGAGCGTCATGTTCCCAAGCGGTTACGAAGGCCCTGGACAGGTGAAGGGGATGCTACCGGAACCTGGGAAGACAGGCCGGACCATAATAAATTTTATCCCGATATTGCCGTGCCCCTGGAGCTGGTGCCGCAGTTTACGATCGCCGCCAATTCCAACCAGAGCATCTGGGCCGATATCTATATTCCCAAAACAGCATCACGGGGGGTATACCAGGGAACCGTATTTATAAAGGAAAACGGAACAACGATTTATTCTATACCGGTGTCGCTGACAGTAAGGGATTTTGCCCTGCCCGATTATCCGTCAGCTCCGACCATGCTCTATTTAAGTAATGAAAACATTAATTATCGCTATCTGGGATCGGAATACATTGAACCGGGAACCAGTGATTACCAAAAATCTCTGGCGATCATAAATCGCCATTTCCAGGTTGCCCATCGCCATAAGATTTCCCTCATAGACAACTACATTGAGGTGAGCCAGATGAACGAGGCTTGGCGGGACAGGCTGAACGGAACCCTTTTCACAATGGCAAACGGGTATGACGGGCCCGGCATGGGGACAGGCAACAATGTTTACTCCATCGGTACTTACAGTTCATGGAACTGGGGTTCCTGGCAGGCGGATTCAAAGGCTGATATGTGGTCTAACACCAATGCCTGGGTGAACTGGTTCGATGCCCAGGCTTTTGTGACGTCTACCGAATATTTTTTATATCTCATTGACGAATCAGATGAGTATGCAACCCAAGAACAATGGGCCCAGTGGATGGATACCAATCCCGGATCAGGGAAAAAGATGATGTCCATGGCAACCATTTCAAATCCGACAGCCTGGGAAAACAGCATCCCATCCCTTGATATTCCAACGTCAGGCATTGCTTTGGGTATTACCAGCCTCTGGGAAAATGCAACCACCGCCCTGGTGCAGAATCCGGGAAAACGATTTTACTACTACAACGGGGCCCGCCCCGCCTCAGGAACCTTCTGCACGGAGGATGACGGTGTGGCGCTGCGTATCAATGGCTGGATACAGCATAAAAAGAAGATCGATCGGTGGTTTTACTGGGAGAGCACCTATTACGACAACTACCAAGGGGGGCAGGGCCAGACGGATGTCTTCACCAGGGCCCAGACCTATGGTGCCAAAGAACCGGGGCTTGATACTGAATTTGCCTTGGGAGAGTACGGCTGGAACTATACGAACGGCGACGGGGTTCTCTTTTATCCCGGTTCTGACCTTCACTATACCGGGCAGAGCTACGGGGTAGACGGCCCATTTGCTTCCCTGCGCCTGAAACACTGGCGCCGAGGCATCCAGGATGCCGACTACCTTGCCCTGGCCGATGCCGTGGATTCAGGAGCAACCCGTGCCATCGTTGAGCGCATGATACCAAAGGTGTTGTGGGAGTACGGTGTGGCAAATGAGGAAGATCCGACCTATGTTTATACCAATATCAGTTGGTCCATCGACCCGGATAAGTGGGAAGCGGCCAGAAAGGAATTGGCAGATATCATCGAAGGCGCTGTTCCCGGGGGGATAGATCCCACTCCGGAAATAAAAGCCAACGGCGGGGACGGTCCCTTGGTCATCTCCCATGGCGAGAACCTCACCTTCACTGTCTCCCTTTCCTGTGGGGACCACTGTGGAGGAAATGCGGATTGGTGGGTTGTGGAATTGGCTCCTTCAGAAGCTATCAACTACTTTGACCTATCCACAGGCTCAATGGTTGCGGGTCTCCTTCCAACATATCAAGGCCCTCTATTCGGCTTTGGCAGCGCACAGCTGTTGAATTCCTCTGATTTGTCAGCAGGCACTCACATTTTCTGCTTTGGTGTTGACCTGAATATGGACGGCTCATTAAATACCGATTCCCTA
>DUZB01000031.1 GCA_013349725.1 Deltaproteobacteria bacterium
TCATAATCTTACTCTTTTACGGCCTATTTTAGAGCTGCCCGATTAAGATTACGAGTAAGATTATGAGTAAGAAAATAAATCTAATGGACCACGTTAGAACCAAGCCCGACAATTGGTTGAGTGGGATATGGGAAACACAAGGGTGCACATGATTGTAAAAGGGTGCGTTCAGGGGGTCTGGTTCCGGGAAACCACCCGTAGGGAGGCTGTGTCTCTCGGTATATCCGGTTGGGTGCGCAATCTTTCGGATGGAACGGTGGAAGTGCTGGCGGAAGGCGGCGAAGATGGCATGGCAGAATTTGTATCATGGTGCCATAAGGGTCCTTCTTCAGCGAATGTAAACCAGATTATCAAGAAAGAAGAGGAATGGCGGAATGAGTTCAGCTCTTTTGAAATTATTTTTTGAGAAAAACCAGATATCTAAAAATACTACGCGGGGACTGCTGCTTTCCGCACTGGTATTCCTTTTGGCACTGTCTTTTGGCTGCAGTGCCACAAAGTCGGCAGTAGAAACCGTGCTGCCGAGATCCATGGCAAAGAAAATCCTGCCGACGGGCAATTACCTCAAGAAACGCGTGATGGTTTTTCCTTTTGTCGATCAGGCGAATTTGGGGCCTGAAAGGGCGGGGAAGCTAAGCCGGGAGTTCTATAGCCTCCTGGAAAAATCTCCATCCCTGCTCCTGTATAAATCCCCCGATGGGATGTACTCCTCCCTTGCTATGAATTCTCCCCAGTTCGGAGTGGTTACCAGTTCGGTTCTCGTAGATGTTGCCGAGCAGATGGGCATGACCGATCTTCTGATCGGAGTTTTAAACCCCATTGAAGTATCGATCAACAAAACGGGCCTCTGGCCTTTTGACAGCTGGAAGAAGATTTACGCGGTTTCGGTTGCGGTGAATATCGTAGATATTGCTACCAAAACCCTTCTCCTTACCCACCTTGATCTGCAGGAATTTTCCATCCCCCTTGATGAGGCAGAAAATGAGGATGAGCAGGAATACATTAAACGGGTAACCTCGGAAGCGCTACCCGAAATGATGGAAAAAATGGTTGAAACGGTGGAAGACAGGCTTATGGCGAACGCGTTTACCGGCAAAATCCTGGCCATTGAAGAAGGCACCATCCTGTTCAACGCGGGCAGCGAGGTCGGCCTGAATGAAGGGCAGGTGTTCGATGTGTTTTCCATCGGGCCGGCCATTCCCTCGGCGAGCGGAAGGGATGTCCATCTTTTCGGCAATAAAATCGGGCAAATAAAGACCGCTACAGTCATGGAAAAACATTCCCTTGCGGAAACGCTATCGGGTGGCCCCTTTGATGTGGGGCAGATTATTCGGTTTCAACGCTAATTTCCTTATCAACGAATTTCTTCGTGATAACTCTGGAGGGAGCGCACGGTTCCGTGCCCCCGCCGGTTGGCGGCAATCCCCCGGACGGCTGCAAGTGCTGCCGAGAGGGTCGTGATATAGGGCACTTTGTATTTGATGGCGTTTTTTCTTATGTAGGAATCGTCATGTTTGCTCAATTTCCCGCTGGGAGTGTTGACAACAAGCTGAATTTCATTGTTTTTGATGCCATCAACGATATTGGGCCTCCCCTCTTGCAGCTTCAGAATTTTCTCCGACTCTATTCCACATCCTGCCAGGAACCGGTGGGTGCCATTCGTTGCCTTGATTTTAAATCCCAGTTTCTGAAACTGCCTTGCCAACTCCATGACGGCGGGACGATCGGTTTCCGTTACGGTAATAAGGACCGTACCCTCGGAAGGAAGTGGCAGTTGCGTGGCCTCCTGCGCCTTGAAATAGGCCAATCCGAACGAATCGGCCATCCCTAAAACTTCTCCCGTTGATCGCATTTCGGGTCCGAGGATCGGATCAACTTCAGGAAACATATTAAAAGGGAAAACAGCTTCCTTGACTCCAAAATGGGAGAACGACCGGGACCTCAGGTTTAGATCGGACAACTTTTTCCCAAGCATCAGTTGTGTTGCAATTCGCGCCATGGAGATATTGCAGACTTTTGAGACCAGCGGAACGGTGCGTGATGCCCTGGGATTTGCTTCAAGGATGTAAACGGTGTCATTGGCTATGGCATACTGAATGTTCATGAGGCCTACCACATTCATTTCCACGGCAATCTTCTTCGTGTACTCGTATATGGTTTCAATATGTTTTGCCGGGATGCTGATGGGAGGAATTACGCAGGCCGAATCGCCCGAATGAATGCCGGCCAGTTCGATATGTTCCATCACCACCGGAACGAAGGCATCCGTCCCGTCTGATATGGCATCCGCCTCGGCCTCAATGGCGTTTTCCAGAAATTTGTCAATGAGAATGGGGCGTTCAGGCGTTACGCCCACTGCAGCCATGACATAGCGCCTCAGCATTTCCTCGTCGTGTACTACTTCCATACCACGACCACCTAATACGTACGACGGTCTGACCATAAGCGGATAGCCGATTCTTTCCGCAATTTCGAGGGCTTCTTCCATAACGATCGCCATGCCGGATTCGGGCTGGGGAATTCCAAGTTTTCCCATCATCTTCCGAAATCGATCCCGGTCTTCCGCCAGGTCGATGGTCTCCGGCGAGGTTCCGATAATGTTTACCCCTGCGTCGGCCAGTTCTTTGGCTATGTTCAAAGGCGTCTGTCCTCCAAACTGAACGATGACCCCTTCAGGTTTTTCCTTCTCGTAGATGCTCAACACATCTTCTACCGTGAGTGGTTCAAAATAGAGCTTATCGGATGTGTCGTAATCCGTGGATACCGTCTCGGGATTGCAGTTGACCATAATGGATTCCATGCCTTCATCCCGGAGCGTAAGAGCAGCGTGGACGCAGCAATAGTCAAATTCAATCCCCTGACCGATCCGGTTGGGACCACCCCCCAGGACCATTACCTTGCGGTTTGCACTGGACGACACCTGATCGGGTGCGTTATAGGTGGAAAAGTAATAAGCCGCATTCTCTACACCGCTCACAGGAACCGGCTCCCACCCTTCCTGAACACCGATAGAAATTCGTTTTTCACGCAAAGTCTTTTCAGAAATCCCTAAGATCCGGGAAAGGTACCGGTCGGAAAATCCATCTCTCTTTGCCCGTTCGAGCATTGCATCAGGGAGTTCGCCGCCTTTGTACTGCAGAATCTCTTCTTCAAGATCCACCAGTTCCTTCATCTGTTGGATAAACCAGGCCTTGATGTGCGTTTTCTTGTGCAGGACTTCGATGCTTGCTCCCTTTCTGAGCGCTTCGTACATGATGAACTGTCTCTCGCTGCTCGGTTCTGAGAGCATATCGAGAAGATCTCCCATGGTTTTTTCATGGAAATCCTTTGCAAAGCCGAGACCATAGCGACCATTTTCCAGAGACCGGATAGCTTTGTGAAGGGCCTCTTTGTAGGTCTTTCCGATACTCATGACCTCTCCAACAGCACGCATCTGGGTACCAAGCTTGTCTATGGATCCTTCAAACTTCTCAAAAGCCCACCTGGCAAATTTGACTACCACATAATCTCCCCACGGGGTATATTTCTCTAATGTACCCTCTCTCCAGTAGGGGATTTCATCCAGGGTCAGGCCACCGGCCAGCATGGAAGATACGAGCGCGATGGGAAAACCTGTGGCTTTTGAAGCCAGTGCAGACGACCGTGATGTCCTTGGATTGATCTCGATAACCACAACCCGACCGGTTTCAGGGTTGTGCGCGAACTGGATATTGGTTCCCCCGATAACCTGAATCGCTTCAACGATATCGTAAGAATATTTCTGAAGTTTTTCCTGCAGTTTCTTGTCGATAGTCAGCATGGGCGCCGTACAAAAGGAATCGCCCGTGTGAACTCCCATGGCATCCACATTTTCTATAAAGCATACCGTAATCATCTGGTTTTTTGCGTCGCGAACCACTTCCAGCTCCAGTTCTTCCCAACCCAGGACCGACTCTTCCACCAACACCTGCCCCACCATGCTTGCGGAAATGCCTCGACTGACAATGGTTCGCAATTCCTCCACATTGTAAACCAGGCCGCCACCGGTTCCACCCATGGTATAAGCGGGCCTTATCACCACGGGATAACCGAGCTTGTCGGCAACTTTTTCGGCTTCCTCCACGCTGAAGGCCGGTTCACTTTGGGGCATATCGATCCCAAGATCGTTCATGGTTTCTTTAAAGGCAATGCGATCTTCCCCTCTTTTTATGGCATCTATTTCAACTCCGATAATCTTTACATTGAACTTATCCAGGACCCCTGTCCTGGCCAGTTCCGATGAAAGATTCAGTCCCGACTGTCCTCCGAGGTTAGGAAGAAGAGCATCCGGGCGTTCTTTTTCGATGATTTCCGCCATCGTCTGGAGATTGAGTGGCTCAATATAGGTGGCATCAGCTATCCCCGGATCCGTCATGATGGTCGCCGGATTGGAGTTGGCCAGCACAATCTTATAACCGAGCTTCCTCAAGGCCTTGCAGGCCTGGGTGCCGGAATAATCGAATTCACAGGCCTGTCCTATAACAATGGGACCGGAACTGATGATCATCACCTTGTCAATGTCGTCGCGTCTGGGCATAAAGGGGCTCCTTTTAAGTTGTAGTCACAGGGGAGTGAAAATTCATAGCAGTGCTTAAATGGCAATGCAGGGATATTAGAAAAGTGGAAGATCGGTGTCAAGGTGAAAAGATTCGATAAGGAATGAAAAGAGCCGGCAACCTTCAGCGGGCCCATGGTGAGAATTACGGGCTTGGTTCTAACGTGGTCTATTAGATTTATTTTCTTACTCATAATCTTAATCGGGCAGATCTAAAATAGGCCGTAAAAGAGTAAGATTATGATTACGATTAAGATTATGACCTTCCGGACGTACTCTCGACTAATTGGATCAAGTGGGTGAAGTTAGAACCAAGCCCAGAATTGCTGCTCCTTACGGGGTCTTGACTTTTTCTTTCCAACGTTTCAGGAGATATGGCTTGGCCCTTTCGAATGTGGCGCAATCCTCTTCGATGGCTTCTTCTGCCTGCTTGATGGACATTTTCTCCGTTCGCAGGACAAAGGAAAGGGTCCTTCCAAAATAGAGGGGAATCAAAGAATCCATGATCTGATCGGTATCGATGGTCACTCTGCCGTAGGAGACAGCGGTATCAAAGAGAATTCTGGCCCACAGATCGGTGGGAAAATTAAACTCCGGAACCCTCATCCCCTTGATCTCGATGAGCTTTCTGTAGGCATCCGGCGTGAGGATTTCATGCCATATCCCACTGTGTGTTTCGAAACCCCTGTGAAACTGATCGATAAGATTCTCCCTATTCACCCCAACTTTGGGCGGCATTTCCACTTCTCCAAGACCGAAGCCGTATATGGCAGTAGGCCTGCTGTTTCTCACCCTGGTCCAGTATGCGTCAAAGTGTCCCATCATGGAAAAGATTGTGCCCACTACCTGCCGGAACATGGGGCCTAAATCAGCCCCCGGATCCTTTGTTCTGTGAATTTTTGGCCTTCCCATAAATGCCTGGCATATTTTCATTTTCTGATTGATGGCCAGGGTGGTCATCCAGATGTCAATGCCGAAATTCGCCACAGACTCATCCCAGATCGTGCTTTCAAGATATACCTGATTCAGACTGCCGCTGAAACCGAAATCACCTCCAATCGGTTGCCTTACCCTTCGTCCATACAGGGCCCTTGTCATGGGATAGGCGATTCCTTTGGTAATTGTTCCATCATATTTATGCCGTATATACAATGGAGCAACGTAAGAAAACCCGCTGAAAAGGGGTTCCCCTAAGTGTTTAATCCATTCGGGTGTTATACTTTTAAGATCCGCATCAACCACTACCACCGCTTTTGCCTTGAGGTCGCTCACTTTTTGGAAGAGATTTCTGAAGTTGTTCCCTTTCCCCTTTACTCCGGGGGCTGTGGAAAGATAGATTTTGGGCGTTTTTGTCGGTGTATCAAGAAATGCCTGTTTTGTATTGTCAGGGGAGTTATTATCGCAATTGATGATGACGGATTCGTATTCCGGGAAATATTTTCTCAGACCTTCATCGGCCTGGGAGACGGGATATGCGATGGAATCGGCTTCCTTATAAGAGGGTATGCATACCACCATCCTGGCCCTCTCGATATTTTCCGGATTAGCCTCCTTTTCAAAAATGTCAGACATCGCACTCCTCCTGATTCTCTTTCAAGATCTGTAATACGGCTGTGTTCCAGCCTCTCGGGCCCATTTCCTCTGTCAACGTAAGTCCCGGAATGGTCTCTTTCAGCCACGAATAATCCTTTTTTGACTTAATCAGTACCGGAAAATCTGAGCGTTCAAGCATGCCGAAGTCGTTGGGACTGTCCCCGAGGGCAATGGTAAGGATCTTTTCATAACGCTGGCGGTACCAGGAAACCAGCAAACCCATGGCAATCCCTTTGTCATTTCTCCCTGTCAGGTGAAAAAAACGACCTCCGGAAGTAATTCCAAGCCCTTTTCTTCCCGAAGCTTCCTTTAGTGGCGCCATATCTTCATAAGGACCGTTCAAAATGAACGGCTCATCAAATTCCCGTTTGGAAGCCAGCCGTGCGCCTTCTTCGTCAAGTCCTGTCAAACACGAGATCTCCGCCGGGTCCATATCCGAAAATCCCCGTATGTTCCAACCCAGTTCATGGCGAATTTTCCTGAAATTCTCTACAAGAAGGTCGTAATTCACACCTAATGAAATCTTCCAGAACCTTTTCCGGCCGTCCTCTGAAAGGACAACCTCCTGTTTGTTTTCCAAAGGAAAGCGGCTGGATGGCAAGGTTCCGAAGGGGGTATCCGCGCATATTTCCCGTGGAAAAAAAATTCCACCGCCGTTTTCAGAAATGAAGGGGGCGGAAAGGGAAAGGGATCCATGAAGCGGCTCTATTTCCGATCGTGTCTTACTGGTAGCAAGGATAACCGGTACACCACGCTTTAGGCAAAAATCCAAGGCTGGTCCGGCTTCAGCCCATGAATAACTTTCATGATCCAGAAGCGTATCATCCAAGTCGGTAAAAATGAGATAGTGCAAAATGTAGGATCCCCTTGGCGAAGTATGATGCTTGAAACGTGAAGAGGTCTTTGATAGGAATGTAAAGAAAATGTGATCCGTTGTCAATGCCCCATTGATTTTTGGCTTGGATACGATGTATTCCGCTCGAACGGGGCCTTTCCGCTTTTCAGCAGGATCAGATTCACGTAATACGGATTTTCCTTGAAAGGGATTCTCCTTGCTGGTAACTTTCCAGGCAGTCAGATCGAGACGGAAACTTCTCAACGAGGTTTTCCCGCTACAGCGGGATTCAGGTTTCAGGAGAAGCAACAATCAACAGCGAGCAACCAGTGACAAAATTGAAGAGCCCCAGATATTGAGCAGGGTCGTGGAAGCAGAGGTATCCTGACACCCGAAACCTGAAACCAAAAATTCTTGAAGTTTCATAGGAGGAAAAATTTTAATGATACCGACCGTTCAAGAATGCTTTCATTTGATGGATAAGTACGCCATGCTGGAAAATATTCGCGCCCACACGGTAGTGGTAGGAAAAATTGCGTTTCTTATAGCCCGTGATCTTCATCGTTCCGGAATCGATGTCTCCGTCAAGAAAGCCACTGTCGGGGCGCTCCTCCATGACATTGGCAAGACGCCCTCCCTTAAGTCCGGTGAAAACCACGCGGAGATAGGCATGCAGATCTGTCTTGAAAACAACCTGGACGAAATCGCCCCCATTGTCAGAGAACATGTCAGATTGAAAAATTACGAGTTGGAAGGGAGTTATTGCGAAAAGGAAATTGTCTTCTACTCGGACAAACGGGTCAATCACGACAGGATCGTAAGCCTGAATGAACGGATGGACTATATTATTGACCGATATGCCCTTGGCAAGGAAGACCTCCGCGAGGCCATAAGGAAAAATTTCCTCCTTTGCAGCAGGGTTGAAGAAAAACTATTCAGGAAGCTGGCCTTCAGACCCGAATCATTACCTCGTCTGGTGGAGTCTGAAGGTCCTGCCTTCCTTTCGTTGTAAACAGAGAAATCACTCGGCTTTCTTCTCTTTTTTCTTTTTCTTTTTCTGCTGGCGTTTGCTTTCTGCCTCTTCTTGGGCTTCCTTTTTCCTGGACTTTTTTTCTTTGGGCGCCGCCAGTTTTTCCGCCTTGGTTACAATCATCTCCTGGACTTTCTTTTCCAGATTCACAATGGTTGCCAACCGGTTGTTCGTTTCCCTGAGCTTGGCTCTTATCTGCCTGACTGCGGTATCTTTGGCCGCTTTTCCGGATTCAACACCTTTCTCTTTGAGCTCTGCGAGCCTTTGACTCAGTTTCTCCTCCCAGTAGGCTTTCTGTTCCGACCTTTCTTCTTTTCCTTTTGATGCCATAATTTTCCTTTCTTTGTTCGTATAATCAAATAAATGAGGGCCCTAGTGCCTTCCCTGTGTCCTCAGCGATTCCTTTGAAGAGGAATCGAACGTATCCGACTCCTCTTTACCAGGAAATGATTCAATAGTAAAGGACTCTTCTCAATGTCAACAAATCCTTGGAAGCTGCTCGCCCGTTAGGACCGGGAGAATCCGGGTGCCGCCGACTTTGGTTTTGAGCAATACTTTCCCTATGTTCTGATCGGTGACTTCTCCAACGATGGCGCTTTTTTTCCCCAGAGGATGTTTTTTCATGCTGCGAAGAACCGATTTTACGTCCTCTTTGGCAACGAACACCAGGCATTTTCCTTCATTGGCCACATACAGGGGATCGATTCCAAGTATTTCAGACACAGCCAAGACGGATCTGCTGATGGGAAGAGCGTCTTCAAAAAGGTGAATGCCGACCCCGGACTGGTCTGCAATTTCATTCAGCGCCGTGGCGACTCCTCCCCGCGTGGGATCCCTGAGGATATGGGTTTGAGGGCAAACGTCAAGAATTCGGCCAACAAGAGAGTTCAGAGGCGCGCTGTCGCTCAAAAGGGCCGACCTCAATTCCAAGCCCTGGCGCCGGGTGAGAATAGCCAGGCCGTGCTCTCCGATATGTCCGTTAATAAGGATCAGATCACCAGGCTTTCCGTTGCAGCTGCTCACGTCAATCCCGTCTGGAATAGAACCAATGCCTGCAGTATTAATAAAAATTTTATCCGCATGCCCCTTGGGTACGACCTTGGTATCACCGGCCACCACCATTACCCCGGACTCCCGGCAAGCTTGGCCAACGGAATCTACAATCTTTGCGAGATCTTCAAGGGGAAAGCCTTCTTCCAGGATTAAACCGAGGGTCAGATAAAGAGGGACAGCTCCCTGCATGGACAGATCGTTTACCGTGCCATGGACCGCCAGACTGCCAATATCCCCTCCCGGAAAAAAAATGGGATCCACCACGTAGGAGTCCGTTGTCATGGCCACATTTCCTCCGGAAAGATTCAAAACGGCGCTGTCATCCATCCTGTTGAGGAAACGGTTTGACAGGCGGCTCATGAAAATATCATGAACCAGCTCATGGGATGCTTCGCCCCCACTTCCATGGTCCAGAGTGATGAAATGGTTACGCATAGATGGGATCCTCATGTTGAACCTACAGGGAATCTGAATAGCCTTTAATTTTTTTCATAAGATCCGGAATCATCTTCCTGATAAAGCTTTCTCTGTCGTATGGGATCAGGGCGGAAAATTCCCCGTATGCGGGATGTTCTTCGCTCAACTGAGGGATTTTCGCCTGAAGAGAAAGACCCAGTTTCTCAAATCCGACCACAAGCTCCACAAGGGTGAGATCTTGTCCCGGATAACTTTCAAGCCAGCTGAGCCTTTTCATGCATTCAAATCTAATGCGATCCAGCAAGAACAGGTAATGGTCTATAATGAGCATTTTTTTTGTGGGATCCATCTCATTAAATTCAAACCCCGAGCCAAAATTCTTCAGGCTCATGATAAGATCGTACAGATAAAACGTCCCCCGGTCTTTTCCCTGTGCCAGAAAAGAGAGCACTCTCAGAGAAACATCGCCGAGCCTTGTTTCAAGATCAAAATGCTCATGAAACCGGCTGGTCCAATTACGGAACCCTCTTTTTACCGCCAATAAAAGCCTGCTCTTTTCAAAGTCGATAATCTGCGGCATTATCTTTTTTCGCCACCTTCCAGATGGTTTTCATCCCGGGCGGAAAAAGGGATCTTCAGTTCATACACGCCGCTGTCCAGAACAGCCTTGATAGGTCTTTCAGAAGCAGATTCAAACACTTTCAGCATCGCTTTATTCGTAGCCAGTACGTCAGCCTGAAATCCTTCGATCCCCCTGTCCTGCGAAATTTTCATGAGGGTTTTAAAGAGAAATGTTGCAATCCCTTTTCCCTGAAAAGCCTCATCAACCACGAACGCCACGTCGGCATAGGGCCGGTCGTGAAAACGTACATACCGCGCTTCTGCGACGATTCTTCCTTCACCCGGTCCCCCCATGAGACCAACAATGGACATGATCGTTCTGTAATCTACATTGACATAATCCTGCATTTTGGAATGGGGCATGGTTTTAATGGGCGAGAAGTAGCGATAATAGACCGACTTATCAGAAAACCGGTAAAAAAGGCGCCGCATTTCATCCACGTCAGACGGCTTGATGGCTCGGAAACGAATCGTCAAACCGTCCTTGAATGTCTGGGTCCACGCAAGTTTCTCCGGATAAAGACGCCCTGATTCTGAAAGATAGATCTGGTTCGGATACAGAATGTGTTTCTCTTTGGCAAGGGTCACCAGTTCTTCCCTGTCGTCGGGATGTGCGATATCAATCAGTGCCAGGGCCCTTTCTCGAATGGTCCTTCCTGTCATGGATGCGAGGCCATACTCGGTTACCACCATATCCATGGCCTCCCTTCCTGAAAATTGATCGGGAAAATTTCCCAGAGAAAGAAGGATGTTGGGCTCATTCTTCAGATTTCGGCTCGGCAGGGCAAAAATGATTCGCCCCCCCTTTGAAAATGTTGTTCCATTCAGGAATTCCTGGGCCTCACCGGGTCCGGCCCCTACATTTCCTTTTCCTGTGTGCAGAGCAACGGCTCCTGTAAGATCTACCTTGCGGGCCGGAATCACAACAATGAATCGGTCGTTGCTTCCGATTCTTTTGGGATCTGCCACCACATCAATTCCCTGAAATTCCACAAGCGGATTGCGGTGAAGCCAGGTGAGCAGCTCCGATGTTCCCAGGGCGTAGGCTGCCAGAGATTTCCCAAGAAAAATTCCTTTCCTTCGATTGGAGACAGCCCCACTTTTTACCAGATCCATCACCGCATCCGTAAAAAAAGGAGAATGGATGCCCAAATGTTTTTTTTCTCTCAGATGAAGCGCCATGGCCTCAAACAGGGGACCTACGGAAAATGCCAGACAGCTTCCATCCTGAATGATGGATGCCACATTGGCGCCCACCTTGTCGTACACCTCATCTACAGGCCACCGGGGGAAATAAATGGGTGGTTCCGTGGCATCTACCAGAAAGTCAAAATCATCCACATGAACAAAGGTATCGCCAAGAGTCCTGGGCGCCCACTCATTCACTTCGCCTACGACAATGGAAGCCTGTTCCATCGCCTGTCTGGCCACATCTATGGCGGGGCCGAGACTGCAGTACCCCTCCCTGTCAGGGGGGGTAATCTGGATAAACGCCGCATCAATTCCGATCTTACCGGACTCAATCAGGGAAGGAATGCGCGAAAAACTTGTGGGAATCAGATCAATTCTTCCTTCGGTGATGGCCTCGCTCGCCAACCAGCCCGCAAAAAATGTTTTCAGCCTGAATTTATGGGTGTCCTGTTCCGCTACGGATATGGCCTGACCGAAGCTGACCAGTTGGATAAATTCCAGATCTCTCAGGTTGCCCAGTGTGGAAGCCATTAGACTCTTCACCAGGGCGCGGGGTTCCGCTACACCTGTACCTAAAAAAATACTCATTCCGGGTTTTATCTTGGAAAGTACTTTCTCAGGGGATACCCGTTTTGCTCTCCAGTTCACTTTCTTGCAATTAAACATTAGTGTTTTTTCTCCTTCAGACTGGAATTCAGCCTGAATTTTTCCGCCACATCCAGGAGATTCTTTTCCCAGTCTTCAGCTAAAGGATCAGCGATGACCACACGAGCGCCTGTTTCCCTGGCTACCACCCGGGCGGTTTTTGTGGAAAATTGCGGTTGGACAAAAACTGCCCCAACCCCGTTGTTTCGCGCATAGCGGATGACTTCCACCAGGTATGCCGCACCGGGTTCCTTGCCTTCCGCTTCCACAGGGATCTGCGTTAATCCGTAATGATCAGCAAAATACCCCCAGGTGGGATGAAAAACCAGAAAAGCGTTCTGTTTGCCGACCGTTTCAAGGATTTCCTTTATTTTCCTGTCCAGACGGTCGAGTTCGGCCAGGAACAGGCTCAGATTGTTTTCATATACGGCCCTGTTTGAAGGATCCGTTCGAACAAGGGACTCTGCAATAACAATGGCCTGCGACTTTACGAGAGGCGGGGAAAGCCAGATATGGGGATCAGGATAATCGCCCTTCTTTGCATTCTTTTCTTCCCGGCCATGAACGTCCTCCCGAAGCCCATGATGGTGGGCCATCATATGCCGTTTCTTGATTCCCCGGTCCGTATACACAATCGCCATTTCCGGATTGACTCCCTTGAATCTTTCCAACCAGGTTTTTTCAAAAGGAACTCCAATGGCAAAATAGATTCCGGAGGCATGAAGATCTTTGAGTTGTGCGGGTTTTGGCTCATAAGTAGCAGGACTGAAACCGGGGAGTACCATTACAGAGACAGCCACCAGGTTTCCCCCGATTTTTTTTACGAAATACCTCTGGGGCAAAATGCTCACGGTAACGTGTAGTTTTTCATCTGCCAGGCTTGCCTGAGGACCCAGCCCACAAAGCATACTGATCAGGGAACATATAATAAAAATCCTTGGCAACACGGCAAAGTCCTTCCTGGTGCACGGGCAAAATCACGCTGCGAAAATCTTTCATCAACAATCGAATATCGAACAATCGATCCCCGAATTACGAATTTCTACAAGGTGAAATGCTCTGTCTTCCTTCGTAACTCGTCACTCCTTGATCGCCATTCGATTACTTTTCATTCCCCGCCGGTTGTTTCAAGCGGTTCGGTCACACCTTCCGGGCCATAACCACCCTGTATAAACGGCTGTAGTCCTTCACCCGCTTTATTCCGGTGTAGGCATTCATTTCATCCATCATGGTCATGACCGTCCCGGTTTGTCCCGGAGACATTTCGATCATGAGCCATCCTCCGGAATCCATGAAATCGGGGGCATATTTTATAATCTCTTTGATGCAATGTAACCCTTCCTCTTTTCCGTCCAATGCAATCTTCGGTTCATGGTCTCTTACCTCGGGAGGAAGATCAGGGTATTCACTGGTAGAGACGTAGGGAGGGTTGGAGAGAATCAGATCAAAACGCAGATTCGTGATGGGCGCCCATAAATCACCCTGCAAAAACTCTATTTTCCCTGATACCTTATGGGCATCTGCATTACGCCTTGCCACCTTCAGGGCATCTTCTGAAATATCCGTAGCCCATACACGAGCATCCTCAATCTCCCTTGCCGCAACAACCGAGACAATCCCGCTTCCGGTACACATATCGAGGACCCTCAGGGATTCCCCCGATGAAACCGGAATCGTTTTTGCGAGAGCGATAGCATGTTCCAGAAGGACCTCCGTTTCAGGCCTCGGGACAAGGACTTTGCTGTTCACTTCAAAATCAAGAGACCAGAACTCCTGTTTCCCGGTGATATACTGCAATGGTTCATGCCCAATGCGGCGTTGTATGAGTGCGCGAAAATCAGAAACTTCCTTTTTGGTCAGCGGTTTGTCAAAGTTTAGATAGAGGCCGATCCGTTCAAGTTTCAGTCCGTGCGCCAAAAGGACTTCTGCGGTGAGGCGAGGGTTTTCTATTTCCTTTTGCCGCAGATAATCCACAGCAACAGAGAGCAGGTCCTTTATTTTCCATTTCTTTTCAGGCATACGGTTTTTAAGATAATGTTTTTGGGGATTTCGATATGCGATCTCCGAAGAAATGTTTCCGACTGTACCTCTACCGGGTCTTTTTCAGGGATTCGGACTGAAAATGCATTACGAGGGGATCTATAATCATATCCAACTCTCCATGGAGGAGGGTTTCCAGTTTGTAGAGGGTAAGTCCGATCCTGTGATCGGTGACCCGCGCCTGTGGAAAATTGTAGGTTCGAATCCTCTCACTTCTGTCGCCTGAGCCTACCATGGCTCTGCGTTCCTCACTCATTTTGGAATGCTGTTCAGCAGTTTCCTGATCCAGCATCCTGGATCTGAGAACCTTCATCGCTTTGGCTTTGTTTTTGTGCTGAGACTTTTCGTCCTGACATGTCACGACAATACCTGTAGGAAGATGTGTAATTCGAACAGCCGAATCCGTCGTGTTCACATGCTGACCGCCGCAGCCGGAGGATCGGTAAACATCTATCCGAAGGTCTTCCGGATTAATTTCCACATCGATCTCCTCAGCCTCGGGCAGAATGGCCACGGTCACCGCTGACGTATGTATCCTGCCCTGGGTTTCCGTCTCCGGAACCCGCTGTACACGATGAACGCCGCTCTCATATTTCAGCCTGCTATAGACCATACGTCCAGAAACAAGGACAATAATTTCCTTGAACCCACCGATGCCCGTTAGGTTTTGACTCAGAATTTCCGTCTTCCATCCCCTGGTTTCCGAGTAGCGGCTGTACATGCGGAAAAGATCAGCTGCAAAGAGTGCGGCTTCTTCTCCACCAGTGCCCGCCCTGATTTCCAGAAGAATATTTTTTTCATCATTGGGATCTTTGGGAGTCAGCATCATTATGAGTCCTTCTTCAATCTCTTCAAGGTCTGATGTCAGAGACTCAATTTCCTCTCTTGCAAGCTTTCTCATGTCGGGATCAGGATCGTTCAGAAAAGATCTGTTTTCTTCGATTTGATTTTGGACGGACTGGTGTTTTCTGAAAGCGGTTACGATGGGGAGCAGAGCGCTGTGCTCTTTGGCAAATTTCTGATAGGTCTTTTGATCGCGAGCTACCTCTGGACGGCTGAGGCTGAATTCCAGATCGACGTATCGATCTTCGATCTCTCTAATTTTTCCAAACATAACCTTTGGCCTTTCCCATGCGTGCGACTGCTTCAGAAAGTCGCTCACGAAAAACCTTTCTTACCCATGGACGACAGTTCTGGGAAGACGTCCGGCTCATTGGACCGCGATGCTGGATGTCAATTCGGAAGCTTGATGTTTTACCAGTATCCAGTATCCAGTATCGAGCATCCAGCATCACTCCTATGCCTGCGCGTTGGTTTCCTGCTGTCCCTGGTTAAACTGGGCGTATTTCTTTCTGAAGCGCTCCACTCTTCCCGCGGAATCAACGAGTTTCTGTTTGCCGGTATAAAACGGATGGCAATTGGAACAGATTTCAATATTGATTTCTTTTATGGTGGATCCCGTTTCAAATTCATTACCGCAGGCGCATTTGACAGTTGTTCTATGATACTCGGGGTGGATACCTTCTTTCATCGGTTTCTTCTCTCCTTATTTCAATGTAGATTAACTCCTCGCTTAAGCCTAAAACCCCGTGCTGTTTCCGCGGAGTGCTCAACTGCTCATGGAGTCGAGGAATTCTTTATTATCTTTTGTTCCTTTAATTTTTTCAAGTAGAAATTCCATGCTGTCAACGGGTGTCAGGGGGGCAAGCAGTTTGCGCAAGATCCAGATCCTGTTAAGATCCGCTTCGTTCTGAAGAAGCTCCTCTTTCCGTGTTCCGGAAAGATTGATATCAATAGACGGAAAAACGCGTCTGTCGCTAAGTTTCCGATCTAAATGAATTTCCATGTTTCCCGTTCCCTTAAATTCTTCAAAAATGACTTCATCCATCCTGCTTCCCGTATCAATAAGGGCGGTTGCGATGATAGTCAAACTTCCCCCGTCCTCAATGTTTCGGGCAGCTCCGAAAAAGCGTTTTGGTTTGTGAAGGGCATTGGAATCAAGGCCGCCTGAGAGGATTTTTCCGCTGGGGGGAACAACAGAGTTATAGGCTCTGGCCAGACGGGTAATGCTGTCAAGAAGAATCAGCACATCCAGTTTATGTTCAACGAGCCTTTTGGCCTTTTCTATCACCATCTCCGCAACCTGTACATGCCGCTGCGGCGGTTCATCAAATGTTGAGCTGATCACTTCTGCATCCACAGAACGAATCATGTCCGTGACCTCTTCTGGCCTTTCATCAATAAGCAGAACGATCTTGTGAATGCTCTTGTCGTTGGCGGTAACGCTGTTGGCGATATTCTGCAGCAGCATGGTTTTACCGGTTCTTGGGGGAGCAACGATGAGAGCCCTCTGTCCTTTGCCCAGAGGTGTCATCATATCCATAACTCGTGTGGAATAATTGTCGGGTTTCACTTCCAGCTTGATCCTTTCCTCTGGGTAAAGGGGGATCAGGTTGTCAAAAAGTATCTTCTCCCGCGAGATCTCCGGATCCTCATGGTTTACGTTTTCCACTTTAAGAAGGGCAAAATATCTCTCAGACTCCTTCGGAGGTCGAATCTGACCGGTAACGGTATCGCCCTTTCGGAGGTTAAACCTTCTAATTTGAGAAGGAGATATGTAAATATCATCCGGTCCGGGAAGATAGTTGGCGTCGGGCGCCCTTAAAAAGCCAAAACCATCGGGAAGAATCTCAAGTACGCCTTCGCCGTAAATCAGGCCGTTTTGTTCAGAGTGTGCCTGAAGAAGTGCAAAAGTAAGATCCTGTTTCCGCATTCCGGAGGCGCCTTCAATACGAAATTCTTTTGCCATCTCGGTCAGTCGACTGATTTTTAATTTCTTGAGTTCAACAAGATTCATGGTTCGTCTCCATTTTTAAAAAATAACGATCATACTCTGCCTTTTTCCACAGCCTGATCAATGATGCTGAAGGGGGAATATTATCAAGCAAGGTACGAATCGACTTAAGCGTTAAAACGCCTGCATTATGCAGCCGTTTCATTCTACTGCAACAGGCTTCACTGCTGAGCCACAAGGGCATGAATCACCTCACCGACCAGCCCATGCTGAAAGGCAAAACCTGTTAGATGAAAGCGGCGAACGGCAAGCAAAACTCATTTATGAGCGTTTCAGAGAAGGTTCCTCAGTAGAGTAGTTTCGAAGTCGATTCAGATATCCGGTCTTCGCCGAATCCCCCAGAAGGCAGGAAATTTTACTTCAAGACCTGTAATTTTAACATGTTTCTCCTCGATGTCAAGTATGTTTGTTCAGCAATTCTCATTATAGAGTCGGCTTTATCAAAAAATACTGTGTGAGTGGCATTTTGCCACGATTTTTCGCGGCTGGAAAGCCGCTCCCACAGAGATGATTTGT
>DUZB01000032.1 GCA_013349725.1 Deltaproteobacteria bacterium
GAACGTAACCTGGAGGTCATTGCGTCTTCCGGTGCAAAAACGGTGCTTTTCAGCTGCCCTGAAGGATATGCCACATTCAAAAAGCATTATCCCAAAGTCTGCGGTGAGCTTCCTTTCGAGGTCCTGCATATGACCGAATTTCTGGCGCGGGAACTGCCCGGCTCCGGTCTTTCTTTCAAACCGTCCACCAATGGCGCTCTTACGTATCATGATCCGTGCCGTCTAGGCAGGGGAGCGGGCTTGTATGAACAGCCTCGAGATCTTCTCCATATGATTCCCGGAGGCAAGCTCATGGAAATGGGGCGCAACAGGGAAAACGCGCTCTGCTGCGGAACCAGCGCGTGGATGGAGTGCGGCGGCTGTTCAAAAGAGATGCGCATCGAAAGACTGAAAGAGGCGGTCCAAACCGGGGCAACGACCCTCATCACTGCCTGTCCCAAATGCCAGATTCATCTCACCTGCGCCCGTGGAACAGCGGAAATGGACCTGGAAATCAAAGATATTTACACCTATCTTTCGGAAAATCTGGAAGAGGGCTGATTCAAAACTTTTAAAGCTCTTCACAAATGGTGACTGTGAATGCGGCAAGTCCCTATTCAGTTGAGGTGATCAAAATGAAAAGAGAAACACCCGGAAGTGTTCAGGGTTCCGTGTGTATCATTGGTGGCGGCATTTCCGGAATGCAGGCGGCCCTTGATATGGCGGATGCAGGTTATTTTGTTTATCTGGTCGAGAAATCTCCTTCCATTGGTGGCGTCATGGCGCAATTGGACAAGACCTTTCCCACCAATGACTGTGCCATGTGAATTATCTCTCCGAAACTGGTCGAGGTCGGCCGGCATCTGAATATTGAGCTTCTCACCTTGTGCGAAGTCACTGGTATTGGCGGTGAAGCGGGAAATTTTGAAATTGAAGTGCTGAAACATCCGCGCTATGTGGATATGGAGAAATGTATCGCCTGTGGGACGTGCGCTGAAAAGTGTCCGAAGAAGGTGCAGGACCCTTTCAATGAAAATCTCATCAAGAGAAAGGCGATCTATGTGGAGTACGCGCAGGCTGTTCCTTTGAAGTATGCCATTGACGAGGAAAACTGTATCTATTTCCAAAAGGGGAAATGTCGCGCTTGTGAGAAGTTCTGCCCCACGGAGGCGATTAATTTCAGTGAGAAGGAGAAAACCGTCTCTCTGAACGTCGGTTCTGTTATTCTTGCCCCCGGATTCAAACCGTTTGATCCTTCCTCGTTTGAAACCTATCACTATGCTTCTTACGCGAATGTGGTTACCAGTATGGAGTTTGAAAGGATACTGAGTGCCACCGGTCCATATCATGGGCATCTTCAACGCCCCTCAGACNGCAAAGAACCCGCGAAGATTGCCTGGCTGCAGTGCGTGGGATCACGGGACATCAACAGGTGCGACCATGCGTACTGTTCTTCCGTCTGCTGCATGTATTCGGTCAAAGAGGCGGTGATTGCCAAGGAGCATTCGGATCAGGACCTGGATGCGGCCATCTTTTTCATGGATATGCGCACATACGGTAAGGATTTTGAGCGTTACTACAACCGCGCCAAGGAAGAAAAAGGGGTAAGATTCATCCGTTCAAGGATTCATTCCATCTCGGAAGATCAGGATAGCAAAGACCTCGTTCTGGAGTATGCCGATGAGGGGGGAGAGTTCCATTCCGAAACCTTTGACATGGTTGTCCTGTCCGTCGGTCTTGAAACCCCGAAAGAGCTCATGGAGACGGCCGGTAAACTTGGCGTGGAGTTGGATCAGGATACTTTCGTTCAGACCGATACATTTCACCCGGTGGAAACATCCCGAAAAGGAATTTTCGTGTGCGGGGCCTTTCAGGAACCCAAGGACATTCCCTATTCGGTTATGGAAGCAAGTGCCGCAGCCTGCAGCGCGAAGGCGATTCTTTCTTCGGCCAGGGGTACCCTGACGAAGGAGATTACCTATCCTGAAGAGCGGGATGTCTCTTCCGAGGCGCCGAAGATAGGTGTTTTTGTCTGTAACTGCGGTACCAACATCGGCGGAATTGTGGATGTTCCCGCAGTAGCCCAATACGCCCGCAGCCTTCCCGGGGTGCATTTTGTGGAGGAAAATCTTTTTACCTGCTCCCAGGATACCCAGGAGAAGATGAAAGAAGTGATTCTGCGGGAAGGACTGAACCGGGTGATTGTTGCGGCATGCACGCCCAGGACCCACGAAGCCCTGTTCCAGGAAACCTTAAGAGATGCAGGGCTGAATAAATACCTTTTCGAAATGGCGAACATTCGAAACCAATGTTCCTGGGTGCACAGCAAGGAAAAGGAAAGTGCCACATTGAAATCAAAAGACCTGGTTCGCATGGCAGTGGCCAGGGCACAACTCATTCAGCCCCTTCCCCAGCCGTCCATACAGGTGGATGACAAGGCCCTGGTGATCGGAGGAGGAATTTCGGGTATGACGGTTGCCCTGGGGCTCGGTGAACAGGGATTTCACACATACCTTGTGGAACAGTCGGACCGATTGGGGGGCAATGCCCTGCGCCTCATTGACACATGGCGGGGGGAAGATGTGCGTGCCGGTCTTGAGACGATCATTTCTTCGGTGGAAAATCATCCTCTCATTGATATTTTCAAAGATGCAACCATAAAGGAATCCAAGGGTTTTGTGGGAAACTTTGAGACCACCATTTCCTGCAACGGCAAAGATTCAAGCCTGAAACACGGTGCGGTGATTGTGGCGACCGGGGCTCAAGAACACGCGCCGGAAGAATATCTTTACGGCGAGGATGAAAGGGTTTTGACCCACCTTGGATTGGATGACGCCCTCAGGGGTGGGGACGAGAGGATCAAAAAGGCCGGGTCCGCCGTCTTTATCCAGTGTGTGGGGTCAAGAGAGCCGGAAAGGCCCTACTGTTCCAAGGTATGTTGTACCCATTCCATAAAATCAGCTATCGAATTAAAGGAAATGAATCCGGATATGGATATTTATATCCTCTACAGGGATATTCGGACCTACGGGCAGAGAGAGGAACTCTATAGGGAAGCGCGGCGCAGGGGGGTTCTCTTCATCCGGTATGATCTTGAACAAAAACCGCTCGTAACAAGAGAGGGAGAAGAGATCTCCGTCGTTGTCCGGGACCATATTCTTGGAAGAGACATCCGGATTGCTCCTGATTTCGTAGTGCTGGCATCGGCCATCGTTTCCCGGGATAACGGGGAACTGGCCCAGATGTTCAAGCTCTCCCTCAACGAGGATGGGTTCTTCATGGAAGCCCATGCCAAACTGAGGCCTGTGGAGTTTGCCTCCGACGGCCTCTTTCTGGCCGGCATGGCCCACTACCCCAAACCGATCGAGGAGAGCATCGCCCAGGCCCAGGCTGCGGCCTCCCGGGCATCCGTTGTCCTTGCAAAGAAAACCCTTACCGTTGAGGGAGTGGTTTCCCATGTGGACGAACACTACTGTCTTGGCTGTGGTATCTGTGTGGAAGCGTGTCCATTTGGCGCTGTCAACCTGGTGGAAAGGGAGGGAGGCCGAATGGTTTCCCACGTAGAGGCCGCCCTGTGCAAGGGATGCGGGTCCTGCGCCGCTGCCTGCCCCACCGGGGCGGCCGTGAATTATCACTATGATGACCAGGAAGTTCTGACGATGGTGAATGCCGCCCTCAATTGACGATTATAAATTGTTGGAGGTCGTTTCACTCCATGCATTCAACCATAAATAAACAACCATGAAAAGCGAGTTCTCAAATGGCTGAAGAGTTTTCTCCCCAAATTGTTACATTCGCCTGTAACTGGTGCGCCTATTCTGCCGCAGACCTGGCGGGCGTCAGCCGGTTTCAGTATCCTCCCAACATGCGCATTATACGGGTCATGTGTTCCGGCAGGATCAATCCCAATTTTATTCTCAAGGCCTTTCAAAAGGGCGCCGACGGCGTTCTGGTGGCCGGGTGACATATCGGTGACTGTCATTACCTGGATGGTAATGTAAAAGCCGAAAAGATGTTTGACATGACCGTTAAACTGATCAGTATCCTGGGTATAGATACCAACAGGCTGAGACTCGAATGGATATCTTCAGCCGAGGGTAACCGATTTGCCGAAGTTGCCAGGGAATTTACGGAACAGGTCAGGGCTTTGGGACCTTCCTATTTAACAAAAGCAGCCTGATACGGAACATAACCCAAGACAGAGGGTTTAGACAGGAGCAAGAAAGTGAAGAAAGACATAGTCGTTATTGGAGGAGGCATCGCCGGGATTCAGGCATCGCTGGATCTCGCCGAAATGGGGATGAAGGTGCATCTCGTGGAACGGTTGCCCAGTATCGGCGGGAAGATGGCGCAGCTGGATAAGACGTTTCCAACCAATGATTGTGCCATCTGAATCCTTTCGCCTAAAATGCTGGATGTCGGTCGACATCCCAATATTGAATTGATGGCCTACTCAGAAGTGGAGAAGGTGGATGGGGAGGCAGGTGATTTCAAGGTTACCGTGAGAAGGAAGGCCCGGTATGTGGAAGAGGACCGATGCACGGGCTGCGGGGCATGCAAAGAAAAGTGCCCGACTGCACTGCCGGATGTGTTCAATGAAGGCCTGGGAGATCGGAGGGCTATTTACAGCTGGTTTGCACAGGGAATTCCATCCACGCATACCATTGACCCGGATCATTGCAGGCAACTGAACGGCAAGAAGTGCGGCATATGCCAGAAAGTCTGCCAGGCCGATGCGGTAAATTTTGAGCAAAAAGACAGAATTGTGGAGATTGAAGCCGGGGCCATTATTGTGGCCAGCGGATACAAGGTTTTTGATCCCACACGGATTCCGGAGTACCAGTATCGGGAAATCCCCAATGTGATAACCGCCATTGAGTTTGAAAGACTGCTCAGCGCCAGTGGTCCCACGGGTGGGCATCTGGACCGGCCATCTGATTTGGCGGTGGAAGCGGAAATTCATGAATTGGAAAAGAAGGCCGAGAAATCCCGGAAAGCGATTGGTAAATTTGAAGAGAAATACGGGCAGGGTTCGGCTGAATTCTACGAGGCCTTCCAGAATGGCCGGTATGGGGACGATGAAGATCGAAAGAAGTGGGCGGAAAAATACGTTGCACACCTTGCCATTGTGGAACCGTTAGAGAGGCTCCAAAAGAAAGCGGAGACTTTCTCCGTGGCCAAGAGACTGGCTTTTATTCAGTGTGTGGGTTCACGGGATTTCCGATTCTACCCATTCTGCTCCGGTTTCTGCTGCATGCATTCCATCAAAGAAGCCATCATCGCCAATGAGCATGAACGGGAAACAACATCCGTCATATTCGGCATGGATATCCGGGCCGTGGGAAAAGGTTTTGAAGAGTATAAGGTCAGAGGGGGGAACCAGTCCGGGATCAGCTATATTCGAGGTCGGGTCGCGGAGATTACCCAGGGACCGAATAACAACCCCGTGATAACCTATGAGGATACAAAAGAGAGACGGGTCAAATCGATCGATTTTGATATGGTGATTCTGGCTACGGCCTGTGCCCCCAATGACGGTGTTGAGGATCTGTCGAAGATTTTGGACATTGAGATAAACAGGTTCGGATTTTTCCAGACCGGCACATCGCAACCGCTGGATACGACGCGTCCCGGAATTTTCGCCTGCGGTTGCGCCCATGGGCCCATGGATATTCCTGAATCTGTCGCACAGGCCAGTGGCGCTGCGGCCAGGGCGGCACAGGTCATCAAGGATTCTACCATGCGCAAAGCATCCTGAAGGAGTCTGATCCTATGAGTAAGAAGGAAAAAGAACAGAAGCTGTCGAAAGAGGATCTGCGGATCGGAGTTTTTATCTGTGACTGCGGTTCCAATATTGCCGGGCATCTGGACTGTAAGGCCGTAACCCAATACGCATCCGGTATCCCCGGAGTGGTGTATGCCAAAGAAAACCTCTATACCTGCTCGGAAGCCGGAATCGGCGAAATACAGAACGGAATCAGGGAACACAATCTCAATCGGGTGGTTGTGGCCTCCTGTTCGCCCCGTACGCACCAGCCGCTGTTCCAGAGTTCCTGTGCGGCCGCCGATTTAAATCCCTATCTCTTTGAAATGGTGAATATCCGGGACCAGTGTTCCTGGGTCCATATGCAGGAAAGAGATGCCGCGACGGCGAAGGCCAAAGACCTGGTGAGGATGGGGGTCTCGAAAGCGGCCTTCCTGGAACCGCAGACGGATATTGAGGCATCCTTAAACCCGAGAGTTCTGGTGATTGGCGGCGGAGTTGCCGGTCTGACTGCTGCTGAAACCATGGCGGGAATGGGGCTTGAGGTGGTGCTGGTTGAAAAAGAGACGGAACTGGGCGGCCTGTTGACAAAGATCCATCGGGTGGCCCCGCACGGCGAAGTGGCTTCAGAGAGTATTTCGGAGCTGATCCAGTCGGTTACAAACAGACCGAATATTTCTGTTTATGGTGGCGCCCAGCTGCAGGATGTGGGCGGCTATATCGGGAATTACGAAGTTACCCTCAGGCGCGACAGCGGGGAGACGGTGCAGGAGAATGTGGGGTGCATCGTGGTGGCTACCGGCGCCGTTCCGCTTGTTCCAGAAGGGCTGTATGGGTACGACGGGAAAAAAGTCATTACCCAGATGGAGCTGGAAAAAAGACTGAAAGAGGGGNCGGTCGAGACAAAAGGGGTCGTGATGATCCAGTGTGTGGGCGCCCGTTCTCCGGAAAGGCCATATTGNTCGAGAATATGCTGCCAGACAGCGGTGAAAAATGCCCGGTTGCTCAAGGAACAGAACCCGGACGCCCACGTGCATATCCTTTACAGGGATATGCAGATGTATGGAACTGAAAATGAACAGATGCTCTGGGATTCAAGAGGGGAGGGGGTCCGTTATGATGTGTACTCCGCTGAACAGCCCCCATCCGTGGAAGAGGGCAAGGTGCGGTTTTACCGGTCGCTGACCGGGGAAACTGTGGAGATTCCCTGCGATCTCGTGGTCCTGTCCACGCCTCTAATTGCCCGGGAAGATGCCCCTGGCCTTTCCCAGCTCCTGCGGGTTCCCATGGATCAGAACCACTTTTTNATGGAAGCCCATGCCAAATTAAGGCCCCTTGATTTTGCCACGGATGGGGTGTTTCTTTGCGGATCCGCCCGTTATCCGGCAAATGTAGAGGAGGCCAGGTCTCAGGGGCTTGGGGCTTCATCAAGGGTGGCCACGATCCTGTTCAAGGATAAACTGGTAGTCAGCGCTATCGTTGCTGAAATCGATACAAAGACCTGCGTAGGGTGTATGGGATGCATGGATATGTGTCCATACGGCGCCATTGATTACCTGCCGGAGAAATTGATTTGCCAGGTCAATACGATCTTGTGCAAAGGGTGCGGATGTTGCGCATCAACCTGTCCGTCCCAGAGCGCGATGCTCAAGGGTTTCAAGCCGGAGCAGATCCTGGCCCAGATAAGTGCCCTGTAAAACAGTCAACAAACCTTGATCCTGTAAAGGGGAATGGATATGAGTAATTCCGATTTTGAACCGAAAATAGTCTGCTTTCTGTGTACATGGTGAGCGTACGCTGCTGCTGACCTGGCTGGGGTTAGTCGACTGCAGTATCCTACGAACATCCGTACCGTTCGGGTCATGTGCTCCGCGAGTGTTTCGCCGCACCATATTCTGCGTGCTTTTCAGCAGGGGGTGGACGGCGTATTCGTGGGTGGGTGACATCTGGGCGACTGCCATTACCTGTACGGTAATTACGCTACGGATAAACGGGTTCGTTTTCTTAGAAAACTACTTGCTTTCAGCGGTATTGGAGAGGATCGTCTCCGTTCCAGATGGATATCATCCGCGGAAGGTCCGGAATTTGCCGAGGAAATAAAACATTTTGTCGGTGCATTAAAAGAGATGGGGCCATCGCCGATTACAGAGCAGAAAAGAAAACTCCTGGCTGCCTGACAGCTTTGGGGCATGAACGTTCGGCTGCCATTGGGAATGAAGGGCGTTTAATTTATCTCCGTCTTGGCCTAATGAGGGTATTTCGATGAGTGAAAAAGTAAGGGAAAAGGTCAGGGAGCTTTTGAAATCGGGAGAGATCAAAGGTTTTCTGGGCCTCAGCAATAAATATGGAAACGTGGGACCCCACCTGTTTTGTGAGGGGGATGATCTGAACAATCTGGTGATCGGAGACTGGAAACGATCCGGAGATACCCGGTATTCGCTTAATAAACAGTTGATCCATATCGCCCGGCGCTATCCGGAAGATTCCTTCGGCGTTCTCGTTCGAGGATGCGATGACCGGGGGTTGAAGGCCCTGTATACATGGAATCAACTGAATCCTGACAGGGTCGTCCCCGTTGGGGTTGCCTGTCCGGAGGATCTGGCAGAGGCCTGTGAATGCCTCAAACCCTATCCTGAAGAATTCGTTGAAGGAGAAAAGGCAAAGGGGTTCGCTTTTGACTCTGTTTCCCGTGTGGATGCCATGAATCTTGACGGCCGGTTTGATTACTGGTTCAAGGAGTTTTCCAGGTGCATCAAATGCTACGGTTGCAGAGATGTATGCCCCATGTGTTTCTGCCATGAGTGTACACTTGAAGAAGACGACCTGATCCGTACAGGGGATATTCCACCTGAAAATCCCGTTTTTCATCTCACCCGTGCCGTACATATGGTGGGAAGGTGTATTGACTGTGGGCTGTGCAATGAGGTCTGTCCCGCTGACATACCGCTCAGGACCCTGTACAAGAAGGTGGCGGAGATCATCGATGATGAATTCCATTACCGCACCGGCCAGGATGCTTATGTGAAATCGCCCCTGAATGTGCTGCGTGGGGCCGCTGAGTAAGATACAAATAGAAAGAGCCAGTTTCAAAATGCTCAATTTTGTTCGAGGTCAAGGAAGGCGAAAATTTTAACCACAGGAATATATTTGATATTTCGAGGATTAAAATTTGAGCCTGACGCAGAGATCGGGCAAAAGGGGGCGTTTTGAAATTGGCTCAGAAAGAGAGGAGCTTTTATGGACTACAAGACCGTGCTGACCACTTGTACCTATTGTGGATGCGGCTGTGGTTTCTATCTGGAAGTGCTTGACGGTCAGATCATAGATACCATTCCATGCAAGACCAGTCCCACAAACCAGGGGAAACTCTGTATCAAGGGATGGAACGTACATGAATTTGTACAGAGCCCGAATCGACTTACCGCACCCCTAATAAGAAAAGAGGGACATCTCGTGGAGGTTTCCTGGGACGAGGCACTGGATTATACGGCCACCAGGTTAAAGGAAATCAAGGAATCCGCGGGAAGCGACAGCGTCGCCTTTCTTTCTTCGGCGAAAGTGACCAACGAAGAAAATTATCTCCTCCAAAAATTTGCGCGGGCAGGGGTGGGGACCAACAATGTGGACCATTGTGCGCGCCTCTGACACTCCTCCACTGTGGCAGGTCTTGCCGCAGCTTTTGGAAGTGGAGCCATGACGAATTCCATGGAGGAAATGGCAGATGCGGATTGTATTTTCGTGATTGGTTCGAATACCACCTCTTCTCACCCGCTTGTTGCCACTCGGATTTACCGGGCGAAGAAGAAGGGGGCGAAACTGATTGTAGCGGATCCCCGAAGGATTCAACTTGCCCGGGAAGCGGATGTGTATGTGAGCCAGAAGCTGGGTACGGATGTAGCTCTTCTGAACGGGATCATGCATGTTATCGTTGAAAGAGGTCTCCATAATAGTGCTTTTATTAATGAAAGAACGGAAGGCTTTGAGGAACTGAAAAAGGTCATTGCGGATTACCCANCGGAAAAGGCTGCGGAAATTACGGGTGTCGACGCCGAGGATATCATTCGCATTGCGGAATATTATGCAAACGCGAAACGCGGATCCATTGTGTACTGCATGGGGATTACCCAGCACACCACCGGTGTGGACAATGTGAAATCACTGGCCAATCTGGCGATGATTGCGGGGCATATAGGAAGGGAAGCGACCGGAGTGAACCCGCTTCGCGGGCAGAACAATGTCCAGGGGGCCTGCGATATGGGCGCCCTTCCCAATGTTTACCCGGGCTACCAGCAGGTGAACCTGATGGACAATCAACAAAAATTTGAATCCGCCTGGGGCGCGAAACTTTCCGGGGAGATCGGTTTGACGATCCCTGCCATGCTTACGGGTCTTTCCGACGGGTCGGTAAAGGCGTTGTATGTGATGGGGGAAAACCCCATGCAGAGCGATCCGGACGCAAATCATGTGGAAAAGGCCCTTAGAAAGGCGGAACTTCTTATCGTTCAGGATATCTTCCTTACGCCTACCGCCGAACTGGCCCATGTGGTATTGCCCGGCGCTTCCTACGCCGAAAAGGATGGGACATTCTCCAATACGGAAAGGCGGGTCNTGCGCGTGCGGAAGGCCATTGAGCCAGTCGGCGATTCCAGGCCTGACTGGGAAATTATCCAGGAAGTCTCGAACCGTTTCGGTTATGCCATGAACTACGATTCGCCCGAGGCGATTATGGAAGAGATCGCGTCGGTTACCCCATCGTACGGAGGCATACACTATGATCGACTGGAAGGGGAAGGGTTGCAGTGGCCCTGCCCGGACAGGAATCATCCCGGGACAAAGTTTCTGCACAAGGATGTTTTTGCCCGAGGCAAGGGACTTTTTCATGCCATAGAGTATAAACCGCCCGCCGAGGTCGTGGATGATGAATATCCGTTCTGGCTGACCACGGGAAGGGTTTACGCCCATTACCACACGGCCACCATGACGCGCAATTCGCCTTCATTAGATAGGGAGGTTCGCGAAGGATTCCTGGAGATGAATCCCGGAGATGCGGAAAAGTTAGGGGTTGCCCAGGGTGATACGGTCAGCGTGACATCGAGACGTGGCACGGTGACCCTGAAAACGGCCGTAACGGATCGGGTGGGCGAGGGGTTGCTGTTTATGGCATTTCATTTCTTAGAGAGCAACGCCAATATCCTGACGAATCCGGCCATGGATCCCATAGCGAAAATTCCTGAATTCAAGGTGTGCGCGGTTAGACTGGAGAAAGCGGGGTAATAAATAAAAGACGGTTCTAATAAAAGCGCCCGTATCTTAGAAAGGATCGGGCGCTTTTTTTTGTTTTATTTCTCGATTCCCATTCTTGCTTCAACCCCACTATGGTAATAATGCTTTATCTCCTTCATCTCCGTGACCAGGTCCGCTCTTTCGACGATCTTCGGATCCGCATGCCTGCCCGTGATGATCAGTTCAATGCTCTCAGGTTTTGCATCGATAAAATCGAGCAGGTCTTCTACGGAAAAAAGTTTGTAGTAAACGGCAATATTGGCTTCATCTAAAACGATAAGGTCATATTTTTTGGAACACATAATCTCTTTAATTCCGCGGAGACCTTCGGAGGCCACCTTCCTGTCCTCTTCATTGGGTTCTTTTTCAACGAAGTATCCCATTCCGTATTGTTTCAGGGTAATGGACTCAGAGAGATATTTTTCCACTGCATGGCATTCACTGTATTTCATTCCTTTAACGAATTGCGCGAAATATACTTTGAGCCCGGCGCCTGCGGCCCGCAGAGCGAGACCAAAGGCCGCTGTTGTCTTCCCTTTGCCTTTGCCGGTGTATACCTGTATATAACCTTTCAAAATAGTTCTCCTATGTTTTCTGAGTTCGTTTAACGCCGATCCCTGAGGAAGCCGGAAAAAACCCAGACAATTCCCCAGATCAGGGCTACGGGGCCGACGGCGGCATAGAGGAAGGAGTCCCAACGGCCGTTCCAGGGTTGCATAAGGTATAAGGCAACGGCCGGCCAGACAACGGAGGCCACAATGGCCAGTCGCGTCCATCCCTTGGGCCTGAAACCGCCATCATGGCCCACCGTATTTTTCTCCTGATTCCTGGACATGACCCTTGGCAGCATGAAAATGCCCAGAATAAGAGCAAGGATCAAAAGGATTTCCATCAGTCCCGACATATTTCATACCGTTAAAAGCTGGTGGCGATCCTTTTGCCTATGTTTATGGCGCTCATGTTGCCGCTCTTTCTCTTCNCTGTATGGGAATTCTCTTCTTTGGGGGAGAGACCTTCTTTTTCCGCTGTGGCCGGGGGCTTTCTTTCCCGGCCATTTTCGGAGGCAGGACAAGCCATTCCTGGTCGGGTTCGATGCAGGGCAGTTTACGTTCCATGAACTCTTCGATTGCCGGGATGAAAAAGGCGTCTCTTTCATCTGCGAAACTGATCGAAGTGCCTGCCGCGCCAGCCCTGCCTGTACGGCCGATGCGATGCACGTAATCTTCAGGGTCATGGGGTAATTTGAAATTGATTACATGGTCCATCCCCTCGATATGAATACCGCGCCCGGCAACGTCCGTTGCCACCAGGACGCAGATCTTTCCCGCCTTGAATTCTTCCAAACGCTGAAGTCTCTGTTTCTGGGGAACTTCGCCGGAGAGCGTGGAACTGTTGACGCCGTAACGTGTCAACACGCTGGAGAGCTGTCTTACCTCATCCCGGCGGTTACAGAAGACCAGGACCCTCTCAAGGTTCTTTCGAAGAATAATGTTCAGGAGCAGAGCAAGTTTTTCGTCGGTGGTTACATTGTAGACGATCTGATCCACCGTATCCACGGCAACCTGTTCGGGCTGGATTTCCACGGTTACCGGATCAGAGGTCCATTGGGCGGCCAGTCTGGTGATCTCTTCGGTGAGTGTGGCGCTGAAAAGAAGGGTCTGACGATTGTCTTTTCGGGGCGTACTGTGAATGATTTTTCTGACGTCGGGGATAAAGCCCATGTCCAGCATGCGGTCTGCTTCGTCTAAAATCAGGACTTCAACTTTGTTCAGAGCGATGTCGTGTTGCCGCTGAAAATCCAGCAGCCTTCCGGGGGTAGCGACGATAATGTCCACGGGATCCGCGTTCAACTGCTGTCTCTGTTTTTGATAATCCATTCCGCCGAATACGGAGATGATTTTGTGGCCGGAATATTTGGATANCTGGCGCGCTTCCTCGCTGATCTGTAGAACCAGTTCCCTTGTGGGTGCGATGATGAGAATCCGTGGGGTTCCCGGGTTTCGACTTTCCTGGATGGGATTATTGAGCATTCTGGTAATGACGGTGATCAGAAACGCTGCGGTTTTTCCCGTTCCGGTCTGAGCCCGGCCGCTTGCGTCTTTTCCGGACAACGTGCTGGGCAGGATTTCAGCCTGGATCGGTGTGCAGTATTGAAACCCGAGATCACTGATGGCATGCATAAGAGAGGGTGAAAGATCAAAGTCGTGAAAACGGATTTTGCCTTCCAGGGGAGGGACTTTAAATTCTGAGACATCCCAGTCTGTCTCCATTTCAACTGGGGAGATTTGTTCCGGTTTGTCGACTGCTCGAATACTTTTCGGTTTTTTCTTCCGTGGGGACCGCCTGCGAAAAGGGCGAGTCTTCTTGTCAGTACCGGACGCTCTTTCCTTTTCTGGTATGGCGGTTGTGTTTCCTTCCATTTATTTCCTTTTCAGATGTGTTAGTCGATTATTAAATCAAGCATTTTAACCTTTCCAATGTAGCTGTCAAGCAGTTTCGGTAAAGGACTGTGATTATTATTATAATTTATTTAGATTTCGATCTGCAGGCCGTCTTCTGCTGCTTCCTCTTCTATTCGGCCCAGATGATCCAGCATGTCCTGGCTCATGTGGGTGATGAGGAGTTTACCTGGTTGCAGGGAGTTCAGGTGATTTTTCAGGGTCTGGTAGTTGAGATGGTATTTAATCTGCTTTTCGTAGAAGTAGGCTTCGGCGATCAGCAGATCGGCTTTGGTTGCTGCCGGCACAAGGGCTTCACACCACTCAGTATCCCCGGTGAACGCGATGGTCTTGCCGCCGATCTCAAGACGGAGGGCCAGTGCGGTATCGCCGCTGGGATGGCAGACTTCAAAGGGGTGAACAGTGATTTCGTTGTAGGTCCAGGAGCGTTGTGGCGCAAGTTCAATGATATGGATGGGGAACTTCTGCTGAATTTTTGAAGAACCGGGAAAAAAGACCTCCATGGCGCCTGTCAGTCTCGCATCTGTTCCCTCAGGCCCGGCTATGGTTAAAGGGGATCTGCGTTTGCTGTGCAATTGAGCATCCAGGAGGAGAAATGGCAAGCCCCCGAAATGGTCTCCGTGCAGATGGGAGAGCAGGATCATTTCGATGCTGTTGGGATCAATTCCGAAACGATTCATGGCGATGAGAGCAGTGGCCCCGCAATCCACCAGAAAACGGCGTGAAACCGTCTGGATCATGACACAGGGCTGCAGACGTCCACCGTGGCCGAAAGCGTCACCAGTACCCAAGAATGTCACTTTGATTTTTTCCATTGTTCTTTCCCTGTATTCATTTTTCGGTTGCTCTGTTTCTAATAGATCCAGGTCTTTTCGTCCGTTTGATGTTGCGGATCTTCAAATGGCTTCACGTATAAAACGCTGGCAGCGTCTCCGACCTCCTCTTTTAGACGACGGCTCAGTCGTATACCCTCCTCATGAAATGAAGACCACGGGAATTCCGGATTGTCGAGTGCATCTCGCTCGAAACGGTCAATCCACATCGCAAAGTCTACTTCAAGTTGTTTAGAAATTTTGAAATCGGTCATGCCAGTCTTGAGGTTGGCTATGTTTATCCCAACGTAACCGGATTCATCGGAGGCATCCTTAAGCCAGGCATACGGCCCGAATCCAAAGTCCGCCATGATGGTAATTGTCTTATCGGGTTTCATATGAATGTCTTGTGCACCGAACTGAGAGCTGAGGGTCCGGGCAATGTATGTCCGAGGTTTGGGCCGGGAGCTATGAGTATAGGTGAACTATGGCTTCTTAAAACGGCACAGTGTTGCCCGGTCCCTCTCCAGCGTCTGGTTGGCTTCCTTTCGTCGCCTTCAATTGCCTTTGTTTATGTTCAGGCTGTTTGCGTTTTTTGTCCTTCACCATTTGTTCGATAGGTCGAACATTTTCCGGCCTCTCCCTGCCAAACCTCTTAAAGTATAAGTTTTCAATGAATATTGGTAGCGGAGCCTTCCAAGGCTCTTGTTTATGATTATCCAGTTTGCCGAATTTCTTCGGATTCATCCCAAGTTCACGCGCCATTTGAATGTGCGCGTGGGAGAGCTTGTGCCTTTTCCGCGCATCAATCCATGCTTGAAATTTCGGGGATGGTTGCTTTTGTTTTGCCATATTTCTTCTGAAAACGTTTGAAAGCCAACGTTTTGCATAAGCGCGGGCGGGTTTAAAATGAGAAGAGGCAATAACCCACTATGCCAATTCCCTTGAAAAACTCCAAAAACAGCGCTGTCCAGCCCGTCCGTTTTTAATGCGATTATTCGGCCTTGATCGCCTGGCTTCTTAATTGATGTAGCGAGGTTTGGGTTCCACCGCGTCGAACAACCGNTCAATCCGTGCNGCAATTTCATCCGCAGATAGCATAGTAGGGTCTCCAAGGTATTCTGATGACAGTTCGCATGATATGTAATCGAGCTTTTCCTCGATCAGTCGCATCCTTTCTTCCAGAATTCGGGAATCTCCTGTTTCCCAGTACTCCCCTTCGTCCTTCACGATAATGCATTGAGACTCCCATTTCTACCTCTCTGGCTATGTGTGTCAGGCGATCGAAAAAGTGAGGGCCGGGCAGGTTTAAAACAATATGTTTTGGCTACCGATGGCCACTCCAAGAAATAACAGAGTCCAATAACCGCACAAAAAGATAGCCCGGTCGCCTCCACCGACGTGTTAGCGATTTGGTGAAGCTGATGAGTTACACCCTGACATCTAACGCGTCACGGCCCTGAGCAGCGAGCAATGCGTACTCCACTTCTTGTGGAAACCCCACCACTATGAAGTAGCTCTTATGATAGAGATAATCCTCTCCACTCTCATCGACGAGCCTTAAGAGATCGTCTTTATCACCTATCTCATCCGGAATGATTTCATATATCTTTCTCAAGATCAGAGATGCTTCATAATCCGTATTGTCGACGCAGATTGCAAAATGTTTTTTGTGCTCACTCATTGTCTTATTCCAAATAACGTTTAATTTTAATGTCTTTGCGGCCAACCCCATGAGCCTCGTACCAGTGTAACTCAACCCATGTGATATTTCCATTGGGAAGTCTGATATGGGCTTTTCCCTTGAGTTTTCTCCATCGCCCCGAACCATGGATCTTTTTAAGATACGCTAAATCATGAATGCTGGTTCCGACCGCGATAACTTCGATTTCATCGATTTGGCCAATAATCTCAAATTTCAACCTATTTCTCCCTGGGAACCTCCTGCAGATGTTCCGAGATGGAAACGTCATTCCTCGTGCGGTCTGCACCCGTAATTGACCGTTCTTTCAGGGGCGCTAACATATATTGGACAGAAAAAATATATTGCCAAAAGTTTGACAAAATAATTTATCCTATGATATTAGGCAAATAGCCCATGGACATCACCCGCTTTAAAATAAAATTGTTAATATTTCAATGTGTTGCCGTACATAAAAGCCAAGTGATATATTTATTCTGCCTATTACTATACGGTAAAAATGACTGTAACTATTTGAAGTTGTGTTGTTTTATGGCCTAAGAAGCTCCAATCCAAGCGAGAGCCGCTCAAATATTTTACGATCCTTTTAGGGCCTGTGTGGAGGAAAACCGGATACGGGCTGACAGTTCGCCCTTTTATGTGAAATGGGCGCAGGCTTTTGTTGATTTTCTTCCTGGCCATACCCCTGATAGGAAAGGGGTTATCGCTCTCATGGCCGGTTTGATGTATGGGAATCATAATCTGCCTGTCGCTGTTCCACTGTCCCGGGAGAACATACACCGAGATGCCCTGCCTCCAGTTGGAATGCCGTGCTGATTATTCCTCACTTTCTCCTTTTCTAATCCCGATTGTCAAGTTATGATATTGTGGTATACATGACAACAAAAACCTTTTCCTTCAGCAACTCTCATTTTAAAATCATAACCTTGTGGGAGCGGCTTTTATGCACAATCCGTTGGGTGGGCTTGTCCACCGCCCGTTTGGTGGGTTCCAGCCGCGAAAAATCGTGGCAAGATGCCACTCCCACAGCGTTTTAAGACAACATCCACGTCATGATGAGAATTACTGCTGATTCGTGGTAAATATTGACAAGGAACAAAGGCTCATATATGCATGGAAAAACCCTGCGCATAAAATTAGGAGGAAAAGCCCTTATGAGGAAAGCGATTATCATCCTGGCCCTATTGGTCACTGTGTTGTTTGGTTACGGGTGTTCGGACAAGGCACAGGAACTCTATGAAACGGCCCGGTTTGAGGAACTCCAGAAAAACAAACCACACGC
>DUZB01000033.1 GCA_013349725.1 Deltaproteobacteria bacterium
CATTCATTTTTGTATAATATCGGATTCATTCGGCTTGATAGTGGACGGGGTCCCCGCTTGTAAGCCCTGAAGGATTGATAATCACCTGCTCATCTTCCTTAAGGCCCGACAGGATTTCTACTCTGTTATCATAATAAGCGCCCAGGGCCACTTCCCTGAAGACGGCTTTTCCATCATCTGCCAGGTAAATTCCCGTTTTTCCATCTTCTTCAGAAAGCCATGCGGAAGGGATCTTGATCTTTCTGCCATGGGCAACGGCGGGAAGCTCGAACCTGACGGTCATCCCATCGGCCATTCGAGGGTCGGGATCTTGCACGGAAAATTCAGCCGGAAAAGACCTGGTTACAGGGTCTGCCGTCGGCGAAAGGAAAAGGAGTTCGCAAGAAAATCTTTCTCCCGGTATGGCATCAACGGTAAAGTCAAACCGTTCCTTTTCTCTTAAAACGTAGATATCTTTTTCGCCAAGGGAAATCTTTATCTTTATCTGTTGCAGGTCGATTATCCGGGTAATGGGCGCCCCTGCCGGAACAATTTCCCCTTTCTCCACATTTCGAAAGGCAATGATGCCGCTACATGGGGCGTAAATCATCGACTTCCTGAAAAGGTCTTTTCTGAGAGCAAGACCCGCCTCCGCCTGTCGAAGGTTGGCCCGGGCCGTATGGATATCCTCGATGCGAGGGCCCTGAAGAGCAAGGGTCAGCCTTTGCTTTGCCGATTCCATCCTTGCTTTCGCCATTCCCACCTGTCTTTCCGCTGCATCAAATTCACTCCCGGAAATGGCTTTAATACCGTGAAGCTGCTTCACTCTCTTAAATAATTTTTCCGACTCGAACAGGGCGGCCTCCGCCTCTTTTACATTAGCCTCCGCAATCTGTATCTCCTGAGGTCTGCTGCCTTTTTCCATGGTTTTCAAACGACTTCTGACCACCTCTACAGCTGCTTCCGTTTCGCGAACCTGAAGGCCGACGCTGCTGGTGCCCACCTCCGCAAGAAGTGTCCCCTCCTTGATCCTGTCGCCTCTTTCAAAAAGGAGTTTTTCAATCACTCCCCCGATTTCACTGGAAACATTCACCTTGTGAAAAGCAGTCAGAACCCCCACATAGGGGATGGTCCCTTTCGGGACCAGCGTTCCGACTGAGCGGAGCTGAACCTCCTTGATATGTCGCTTTACACCACCATTCCCATCGGTTTTCGCTGCAGGCTCATTCCCGCAACTCAGGAGTGCCATGGCAAGAGCAGCAAAGAGAAAACAGCCCACTGTTTTAGAAAAGCAGGAAAAAGGGATTTTTTTTGTTCTTTTCCACATACGATTTCTATTCCGGGAACACCAACGGCAACTTAGTGCATCCTGTTAAAAAATTCTGGCAGGAATGGAGTCATGAGGTCTTTTTCCTTGCCGCATCTTGGATAAAATTAGGCAATATTTGATGGAGGTCCTTCATCGCAGGGTACACTGCACAGGATTCTTGTCAAACATCTATATTGGGTCGTACCCTGCAGGGAAGGACCGTGGGCTCCAGCAGGAATTAGATGCGGCAAGGAAAGACCTCATGGCGGAATGGTTTAGCTGAACCTTCAAGCCATATCCAGGAAATTTGAATAAGATGCATCCTATTCCCCTTTCCCTCTGATCTTCAAATGGATCTGAATCGCCATAATTGCAGCGGGCGTAATTCCTGAAATCCTTAAAGCCTGTCCCAGGGAGATCGGTTTGATTCTCGTGAGTTTTTCCCTGACCTCCGTAGTCAGTCCGTGAATGCCGTAGTAATCGATTTGGGCAGGGATCTCTGCTTCTTCCATCCGCCTCGTTTTTTCCACCTGAAGCCCTTGCCGATGGATATATCCTTCGTATTTGATCCGGGTTTCCACTTCATCAGCTACCTGCGCTGGAATGCCGGACAGCTGTGGATCAAAAACAGACAGGTGCTCAAAAAAAATTTCGCTCCGTTTGAGGATCTGCTCCAGGGGAATGGCATTTTTGATGGGCGCTGTCCCCAATCCTTTCAACTTCTCGAGGATATCTCCTGTGGGTTTCAGCTTGAAATCCTTTAATCTGACCAGCAGGCTTTCCACATCTTCCCTTTTTCTACAGAACGCCCCGTAAACATCCTCCGAAACCAGACCAAGATCATGCCCCCTGTCTCTCAACCTGAAATCGGCATTGTCTTCTCTCAAGAGCAGCCTGTATTCCGCCCTCGACGTAAACATGCGGTACGGCTCCATCACCCCTTTTGTAACAATATCGTCAATCAGTACGCCAATATACGCCTCTGATCTGGAAAGGATAAAGGGCTCCTCTCCCCTTATTTTCAGAACCGCATTGATACCGGCCATGAGGCCCTGTGCGGCCGCCTCTTCATAACCCGATGTCCCATTTATCTGTCCCGCATGGTACAGACCCTCGATCAATTTGGTTTCCTGGGTGGGTTTGAGCTGAACCGGATTGACATAATCGTATTCAATGGCATAACCGGGTCTTGCGATTTCTGCCTTTTCCAGGCCCGGTATGGAACGAATCATCCGGGTCTGTATATCAATGGGAAGGCTGGTGGCCAACCCATTGGGATAGACCTCGACCGTATGGAGACCCTCGGGTTCAAGGAATATCTGATGCCGCACCCTTTCGGCAAACCGGACGACCTTGTCTTCAATGGAAGGACAGTATCTGGCGCCCACGCCTTTGATGATTCCGCTGTACAGGGGCGAGCGGTCCAGACCTTCTTTTATGATCTCGTGGGTATTCTGATTCGTATAAGTGACGTGACAGGGGACCTGGGGCAACGGTATGTTTTGGGTCGTAAAGGAAAAAGGCCTTGGATTCTCATCCCCATGCTGCACTTCAAGCCCTTCGTAATCAATGGTATTCCCATTTAAGCGGGGGGTGGTGCCCGTTTTCAGTCTTCCCACCTCGAAACCGAGTTCTTCAAGTTGTTTCGGCAGACTTGTTGAAGGGGGATCCCCCATACGTCCGGCAGGAAAATGATCCAGGCCGATATGGATCAATCCTCGCAGGAAGGTACCGGTCGTCAAAATAACCGCTTTCCCCAGAAATCTTTCCCGGATGCGAGTCACCACACCATAGACCTTTCCATCCGTGATCAGAAGCCTGTCAGCCATGGCCTGACGGATATGCAGACGTGGCTGCGATTCCACCACAGTTTTCATGCGCCGGCGGTAGAGGTCTCGATCATTCTGTGAGCGCGAACCCTGAACGGCCAGACCTTTGCGCGTATTAAGACGTCTGAACTGGATCCCCGTCTGGTCCGTATTCCTGGCCATTTCCCCACCAAGGGCGTCGATCTCTTTCACAAGATGCCCTTTGGCCAACCCCCCGATGGCAGGATTGCAGCTCATGGCCGCNATGTGGTCCAGATTGATGGTCAAAAGAAGGGCCGAATGCCCCATTCTGGCCACAGCCAGAGCCGCTTCGCAGCCGGCGTGCCCGGCGCCAATGACAATTACATCATATGTTTCGTTACACATGGGGGTATTCTTCATCCATCGGTCTGCACTATCGCACTATTGCGAACCTGCGCACCGACTGGGTTTACTCTCCACGCTACAGGTGTCAGGTGTCAGGTGTCAGGTGTCAGAAAAAAATCCGCACAGCACTTGATTGTTTAGTATTAACAAATAGTGAGGATAAAAACATGAGTACTATGGGCACTGAACACTGACACCCGAAACCTGACACCTCGGTTCCAGAAAAAACGATTCTTCACACCAATCCGCGTTGGACCGAAAATCCTCACGAAGGATAATTGACAACAATCGTCTCATCGCGACCCGGACCCACTGAAATGATGGAAGCAGGAATGCCCGTGAGCGTCTCAATGGCCCTGATATAGGCCTGGGCCTCGGAAGGAAGCTGATCCAGACGTCTTGCTTCCGAAATGTCGTCCTTCCAGCCCGGCATTTCCTCATAAACAGGGCTGCATGCGGACATTCTTTTCAGGCTTACAGGCCTATGGGAAATCCTCTCGCCATCGATTTCGTATCCCACGCATATTTTGAGTTTTTCAAGACCGGTCAGCACATCCAGTTTCGTGATGGCGAGACTGTCCAGGCCGTTTAACCGCACGGAATCCCCTACAATCACAAGATCGAGCCAGCCGCAGCGCCTTCTACGACCCGTGGTGGCGCCGAACTCTTTTCCTTTATCCTGGATATAATCCCCGGTTGCGTCTACCAGTTCGGTGACAAAAGGGCCGGCCCCAACCCTCGTGGTGTAGGCCTTCACAATGCCCACAATATGGTGCAGGTGCTTCGGCCCTATTCCGGTCCCGGCACAGGCGGCGCCCGCCACCGGGTTTGACGATGTTACGAAAGGATAGGTGCCATGGTCAATATCCAGATGGGTGCCTTGCGCTCCTTCGAACAGGATATGTTTGCCCGCTTTTATCGCCTGGTCCAGCTCCACGGAAACATCTGTAATGTAAGGGCGCAGCTTTTCTCCCAGGGCGATAAACTCTTTCACAATGGGTCCAGCCTCCAGCGGCTCGGTTTTCAGGAACTCCTTTAAATAAAAGTTCTTTTCTTCCAGGGCAGCGCGGACTTTTTCTTCGAGAACTTCCGGTTCCGTAAGATCAACCGCCCTTATTCCCGTCCTGGCCACTTTGTCTTCGTAGCATGGACCTATTCCACGGCCGGTCGTCCCGATTTTGGCTTTTCCTTTGGCATTCTCCCGGGCAATGTCAACAGCCTTGTGATACGGCATAATAATCTGAACTTTTGAGCTGATGGAAAGTCTTTCCGGACCGATGGGAATCCCCGCCTTTTCCAGCTTGTCGATCTCTTCAAAAAACACATGGGGATCGACCACAAGACCATTGCCTATGAGGCATTTTTTGTCTTCATAAAGTATTCCTGAAGGAACGATGTGAAAAATAAACTGCTTGCCTTCCACAACAAGGGTATGCCCCGCATTGGCGCCCCCCTGAAACCTGACCACAAGGTCAGCCCTTGCCGTCAGCATATCCACGACCTTGCCCTTCCCTTCGTCACCCCACTGGGTGCCTACCACTACCGTGTTTGTCATACCTTTCTCCTGGTTCTTAGAATGTAAAGCCCTCTCTGGTCACCACCTTCAGGCAGGCATCGACTACTGTGGGCTCATAGAAAATACCCCCTTTTTTACGGGGTCAACAATCTGCGGTAGTCCTCGGGAGTGTCCGTGTCTCGGAAGTCATAGTCTCCCGGAGGTTCCACCATACAGGTCCGATCGCTATTTGCCTTGAGAATCGACCTTGCCCCCACGTCCCCTGTCAGTCGCTTGATTTCAGGATAAAGGCCAGCGCTGAAAATAACAGGGTGAACGACCCTGCCTCCCACCGATATAGCCCCTGCAGGCAACCCTGAATCCAGGTAGCGAACCATCAGCAGGTTGATCATTTCCGTTTCAACGCCCGGCATATCGGCCAGAAGGATCATGACATGGTTGTAGCGGTTTCCGACAGCGTCAAGCCCGGTTATGATCGATGTACTCAGCCCCTTTGAATAGTTCCTGTTTTCTACAATGCGGAGTTTATCCTGGAACAAAGCAGAAGGAATGGTCTTCTCTATCTCCTCACACCGGTACCCCAGAACCAGAATCACTTCCGCCAAGTTGGAATGCAACGCCTGTGCGAGCGAATGGCCAAGGAGCGTTTTCCCCCTGAAGGGGAGGGTCTGTTTCATACTGCCCATGCGCGATGATTTGCCGGCAGCCAGAAGAATTCCCGCCACGCTTTCCATGATGCCGCTTCTCTGTTAGTCTTTTTTCTTTTTCTTCTTGGCCTGTTCTATCATTTCAAGAAGGGAGAGCANCTTATTTTTAGGAGGTCTGCCAAATATCTTTTCCCACTGGTCCTGTTTTATCTCCTTTTGAAAGTACTCATCCACCGGAAAATGCTGGAACCAGCAATCGAGGGTCTTGAAGCAGGGCAACCCGTTATTTTCAATTCTACAATAGGAAAAAGGTATCTGGTGGCCCAGTCTGGGACATCGAATCTGATAATCTTCGCCCGGAGGATTCCTGTCTCTGTTCATTTCTTTTCTTCATTCAAAGGTTTGTAAGTCACTTTTCATAAAAAGCACCCGCAGGAGATTCTCCGCATTTGCAGAATCTCCTGCAGGAAAGGATTCAACCAGTGGTTAAATTATCAGACAGTCCCGATCCGGTACTGTCTCGGTTTCGGAAGGGGTTCTATCTCGGACAGCGCCCTTTTGATCTCTTCCGCAGGCAGGGGATAGTCAGCGAGATTTCCATCAAAATAGGCCTGGTATGCACCCATATCCACCAGTCCGTGTCCACTCCAGTTAAACAGAATGACCTTTTCCTTGCCCTCTTCCTTTGCCTTGATGGCTTCGCGAATCGCCATGGCAATGGCATGGTTGCATTCGGGAGCGCTGATGAACCCTTCGGTCCTGGCAAAGATAACCCCGGCCTTGAAGGTCTCCATCTGATGAATGGATTCCGCCCGTATCAGCTTATCGAGAAGAAGCTGGCTTATGATGGGGGCCATCCCATGATATCGCAGGCCTCCCGCGTGGATCGGCGCCGGGACAAACCCGTGACCGAGGGTATGCATGGGCAGGAGAGGCGTCATCTGGACTGTATCACCAAAGTCATAGGCAAAAGGTCCTTTTGTCATGGTGGGACACGAACTTGGTTCAACGCCGATGATATCGATTTCTTTCCCGTGGATCTTGTCCCTTACAAAAGGCGTACAGTTTCCTGCAAAATTACTGCCTCCCCCGGCACATCCGATCACCACATCCGGGTAGTCCCCGGCAATGGCCAACTGTTTCTGCGTCTCCAGTCCATTCACCGTCTGATGCAGCATCACATGGTTCAATACGCTCCCCAGGGAGTATTTTGCGTTTTCATCCATGACGGCCTGTTCTACCGCTTCGCTTATGGCAATCCCCAGGCTCCCCGGCGAATCAGGGTTTTCTGCGAGAATTTTACGTCCTGCCGCGGTTTCATTGCTCGGGCTGGCCACACAGTTGGCGCCCCAGGTCTGCATCATGAGGCGGCGATAAGGTTTCTGGTTGAAGCTGATCTTCACCATGAATACCTTCAACTCCAATCCGAAAAAGGCACATGCCATGGAAAGAGCGCTTCCCCATTGTCCGGCGCCGGTCTCCGTGCAGATCTTTTTTGTTCCGGAGATCTTGTTGTAATAGGCCTGGGGGATGGCAGTATTGGGTTTATGGCTTCCGGCGGGGCTTACCCCTTCATTCTTGTAGTATATCTTGGCCGGTGTTTGAAGATATTTTTCCAGTTCATAGGCCCTGTATAGAGGCGTAGGACGCCATATGAGATATTTTTCAAGAACCGGTTCGGGGATATCTATCCATCTCTCCTGGCTTACCTCCTGTTCTATAAGAGGCATGGGAAAGATGGGCGCCAGGTCCTCGGGCCCCACGGGTTGACCTGTTCCCGGGTGAAGCGGCGGCTCCATCGGCGTGGGCATATCCGCCATGATGTTGTACCATTGACGCGGCATTTCCGACTCGGACAATACAATCTTTTTGGTTTTCATGGTCGCTCCTTCTTTCCAATCAGGTTATGGTTTCTATCCGTTGTGCGTTGCACAGCGGCCTGGGACCGGAACGGATTTTCCTTTCTTTACCAGCCTGGGATACTGTGAAAGAAAATACAGGAAATTCCTAAATAGGAAGTATAGGAGATTTTCATTCCCCGGTCAACAGGGAATCATTACAGAAAACACTTATCGGAGGTCATTCGGAAAATTCGGACCTTGTGCGGTTAGATTCAAACACATTCAATGTGAGAGTTCATCTCTCACATGTACCTTACGTACCGTTGTCATGAATTCAAGATAAACTTGTTTGGACAAGGGCTATTTGTGTGCATTAACGAATCATCTGATTCATTTCAAAAATGGGGAGCAAAATGGATATGACGACGAAGCCGACCACAAGTCCCATGACAAGGATCATGACCGGTTCCAGCATGGAGGTCATGGCAAGGGTCTGAGATTCAACCTCTCTTTCATAAATGTCCGCAACCCTGTTAAGCATGTTCTCCAGTTCACCGCTCTGTTCCCCGACAGAGATCATTTGAACCGCCACAGGGGGAAACCACCGACTTCGACCAAGGGATGCAGCGAGAGTTTTCCCGGTGCGTATCTCTTCGATGGCATCATCAATCACTTTGCCGATCAGAATGTTATTTACTATATTGCGTACGATCTGCAGAGCGGAAAGAAGCGGAACCCCGTTTTGAAGGAGCGTGCCCAATGTCCTCGAAAACCTTGCCACAGCCATTTTAGTGGTAAGTGTCCCTATGATGGGTGAACTGAGTTTTATCCTGTCCCACATGGCACGACCTTTTGGTTTTGTAATAACTTTTTTCATGAGGAAAGTCCCGCATGCCAGACAGATCAGGAGTAACCACCAGAATGACTTCAGGAAATTACTGGCGCTTATAAGAAGAAGCGTCGGCAAGGGAAGGACCTGCTGCATTTCGCTGAAAATTTTTGTAATATTGGGAACGATGAATGCAATAAGGAAGAAAAGCACCAGAAATCCGATGACAGACATGAGTACCGGATAGGCCAGTGCCGCTTTCAAACGTCCTTTCAGGGCGACCTGGCGTTCACTGAACTCCGCCAGTCGATCCAGCACAAGATCAAGGGAACCTGAGGCCTCTCCGGCCCGGACCATGTTGATATAGATTTGAGAGAAAACCTTTGGATGCTGGGAGAGAGAAGAAGCCAGACTGTTTCCCTGATTGACCGATTCCTTGACCTGGACCAGGATCTTTTTCAGCACAGGGTTGGCGACCTGCCGGATCAACGCGTCCAGGGATTCAACCAGCGTAACCCCGGCCCCGATCAAGATGGAAATCTGCCTTGTGGAGGCGGACAATTCCGCAGGCTTAACCCTTCTAAACAAAAAAGATTGGGAGAAGGAGCTGGAAACCTGTTCCTTTGAAACAGACAGGGATTCTTTCATTTCAACAGGAAAGATTCCTGACGACCGCAATTTCTGTCGTGCGGTTACAGGGCTGTCCGCATCAATGATGCCATTCTTTTTTCTGCCCGCCCTGTCAAGGGCACTGTATTCATAGACCGGCATAATAAACCATTGCGGATTTCGGATTGCGGCTCGTAAGGCCTACGCCCCGGAGGGATTTCGAAATATTTGCGCTGTTGTAAAACTTCTTCAGGAATTTACCTGTAAAGGGTTTTTATTTCAAGGATGTTTTTGTTGAAGGGGTACAAAGGCTGTTTGAGGAAGGAACTTCAGGGGGTTTTCGTCTTCTACGGAGTCAAAAACAGTCCTGCTCTCAGGATGGAGCAGGACTGCAAAATTATGTATAATCAGTGAAATTAGAATAAATACAGGGCCATGGGACGGCAGTTAGAGATGCCTTTCCCTCATGAAACCCCAGATCTGCAGCAGGGTCTTGATGCCGACAACGGTCAAACCGGTTCCCACAATACCGAGAGCCAGATAGAGCAAACCGAAAAAAACAATATATTCAACATTCCATTGCCATTCAAAAGAAAATGGTGTCATCGCATTTCTCCTTCCCCTTTTTCAAAATTATTCCGGAAGAGGGTTGAGCTCCACCTCTTTGGGAAATACCGGCAGATATCTGTATGCGGCCGAAAATACCAAGAACCCATATCCGACCACTGCCAGACCGATTCCCCATTCCTGCCATGTGGGCAGATAACCCCAGAATTTGTCAAAAGGCATTACCGGTACCGCCAGTGTCACAATAATAAACAGGAAGCGGTTCAGCACAATGCCGGTACAGTTCAGCAGGCTGGCAAAAATAAGCCACCCCGTACTTTTTCTTGCAGCAGGCGTCATGAGAATGATAGCCGGCAGGATGCCGCAGACGATCATTTCCATGATAATCATCCAAACGCCATAAGGTCCTTCCCGGAAGAAACTCATGAAGGTCAGTCCGGCCCTGGGAATAACCCCGTATATCCAGCCCAGGTAGTCAACGATTTTCAGGACCATGTACAGGGAAAGCAACCAACCGGATATCTTGGCCAGGAGCTGGATCGCATTATCAGGAACGAGCTTCTTTCTCGTAATAAATTCGGTGAGTTTGGTGCATAGTATGGTGAAACACGGACCACAGGCTATGGCGGACAAAACAAACAGAAAGAAGGTCCAGGGCCAGATATAAAACCCTTCCCTTGCTGCAAAAGGCCTGGCATACATAACGCCGAACATGCCGCCCAGCGACCCCTGGTGAAAAAAGGAGAGGAATGTTCCCGTTGCCGCAAACACGGCCATAATTTCATGTAAGTTATGTCCCAGCAGCCTGAATCCCTTGATCTCTTCAAGCTTCCGGTTTTCCAGAATGATAGGAATAAATTCGATGGCCAGCACCATGAGATAGCAGGTGATACAGAAAGACACCTCAACGAGCATGGAGTGAATATTGGCGTGCCAGAAAATAAACCAGCCTCTCACAGGCTGGCCAATGTCGATTCCCAGCATGGCCATTGCTCCGGAATAGCAAATGAAACCGATAATCACCGCGGTATTGATAATGTTTTTGAGCTCTTTTTTCCCGATGATATAGGTCAGAAATCCGGTGAAGAACGCGCCGGCGCCGAGGGCAATCACGGCAAGGTCAAATACAATCCAAAGGGCAAAAGCAAATACATTGCTCATATTTGTCTGATTCAGCCCTTTCCAGAGGCACAGAACAGCAGAAAGGCCACCCCATGCCAGCAACAACAGCCAGGGCAGGGTCCAAAGCAAAAACACCCCTGGGGAACATCTTTTCACACCGTGCGGCAACAATGGCGAATCCATTAATTTTCCTCCTGAGAGTTGAAAGCCGGCTCAGTATCTGAACTACCCGAAAACTTCTTTTACATGCTTATTGTCTTGGGGACGCAGATTTTCGCAGATAAATACAGAACCTTATTACAAACAAAAATCAGAGACAATCTGCGTTCATCAGCGTCCAAATTCTTCAATACGAAGGGGAACTCATCAGAACGTATCCCTTCCAGGTTTTGTGGACCACTCTTCTTCCATCCAGGTCTTGTTGACAACCGGCGTATATTCTCCGGGCAGGAAGTTGTCGCCCAGTCTGCGCACCCAGTCTCTACTGGAATGATAGTAGACCTTGGGGCCGGTTCCAAGTCGTTCCAAAAGCCTGAATGTGAAAGGGTGCTTGGTGAGCTGGGTCACTTTATGTTCCGGATTATTCAGATCACCGAAGGTGATCGCCTGGGCCGGACATGCTTCGGTGCATGCGGTAATGTAGTCTCCCTCTTCCAGCTCTTTTCGATCTTCAGCGTACGCCTGATTCTTTGCCCGCATCAAACGGTGATGGCAGAAAGTGCATTTTTCAACCACCCCCCGCATGCGTACCGACACCTCGGGAGAAAGGGATCGATCCATGCCTTTATCCTGCGGAAACCAATCCCACCAGCTGAAGTATCTGGCGGCGTAAGGGCAGGCTGCCTGACAGTATCTGCAACCGATGCACCTGGTGTAAATCTGGCTGACAATCCCCGTGTTAAAATCAAGTTTGGTGGCAGTGGCAACGCATACGGAAACGCAGGGCGGATGATGATCGCAGTGCATGCATGGTCTTGGAAAATAACTGACTTCCGCATGTGGAAATTTTTTGCCATTGCTTATTTTATAAAGACGCATCCATGTAGTGGTACGCTCTTTGTCTGACTGGTCCGGTCTAACAGCAACGTTATTTTCGGCCGCACAGGCTACCATGCATGTGCCGCAACCCGTACATTTGTCAAGATCGATGACCATTCCATATTTGTTTTTTCCTTGGTCATGTTCTTTTTTCATGAGTTACCTCGCCTAAACCTTGATTAACTTTACGGACGTATTCCACCAGACAGGATGTCCACTCAAGGGGTCTTTCCCAGCCTGAATAATATCGTTGGGATTGGCCCCTTTCCCTTTCAGGAATTCATCATAGGCGGTATGCCCGAATCCGAGAGGAAGATACACGAAGCCCGGCATGGCCCCTTCGTAGAGATTCACCCCCACTGTCACCTCACCCGCGGGCGATTTGACCATGACATGATCGCCCTGCTTTAGTTTATATTGTGCGGCCGTCTCCGGATTGATGGTTGCAAAAGAAATATCTTTGAGAAGCTGATCCTCAAAGAGCGTCTTGTACAGATACGGCGGATTGGGTATCCAGCCGCTTGCCAGATTCATCATCTCATAGGGAAGCATCGTAAGCGGATATTCGGATCGATCTCCTTGGGGAGCCATCGCCGCATAGTGTCCCATGCACGCTTCGTCTATGGTGACATGGATTCCCATATCTTTTGGGGAAGTTTTCCCGGAGGCCTCCTCACCGGAATTATTGAGAGCCAGTTGGATCTGCCTGCTGAAAAACTCGAACTTTTTGCTCGGAGTCTTAAAAGAAGGGGCTCCCATGGCTGTTACGGGGCGATACCACATTCCACCAGAGGTTACCGCCTTCCACATCTTATCAAATGACTCAAAGCCGCCTTTGGGTTCCTTTCCAGGCGCCCGCCACTTCCAGGCAGGGTCTGAGTCCCTGTATTTGGCAAGCCCATCTCCTGCGTCAAAGAGGCCCCGCATTCTTGCCATGAGGACTTCTTCAAAATTTTCCCATGGAAACGCGGACCCGACCAATTCATCTATGGCCTTGGAGAGCCCGATGACCGTGTCACCGGCATTCATCGTATTATGGAGCGGAATAACCACCGGACTGGATATCCCGTAAAGAGGATACTGCAGGCCCGCAGGCCATACCACGTCGTCTATTTTTTCCAGGTAGTTATGGTCTGGAAGGATCAGGTCNGCCATAACAGCCGTTTCATCTCGGTAAGGTGAAAAACTTACAATGAACGGGATCTTTTTTAATGCTTCCAGAAAGGCGCCGCCATCAGGCTGGGTAAAAACAGGATTGGCGGAGAAAACAAGAAGGGTATCGATGGGAGAATCGGGCGCCTTGTTGATGGCCTCGGAAAAGTTATTCAAAAGGCTCTGGGTAAATGGGTACCGCGCGGTGCCGGCTGCGTCAAGCCGTGGATTAGCCAGACCTTTCTGGGCAGTCTCGTCCCCATCAAAAACAGGAAGAGGACTGAGCGGCAAAGGACCAGGCAGAAGAACGCCGCCCGGTCTGTTTATGTTCCCCACCAAGGCATTCAGGCTCTGTACCGCCATGAATTCGTAAACCGAACCATTGAGGGTATCTTTTCCTTTGCCGTATATGGCTATGGGTGCTTTCGACTTGGCGAATTTTCTGCCTGCGGCCACTATGATTTTTTCATCAACACCGGTGATCTTCGAAACCGAAGAAGGGGAGTAGTGTTGGAGGACCATGGTTTTGAAACCCATATGCTTTTTGTCGCCCAACAACGAACTCCAGTCCTCGAAACCGAAACAGTTCTCTTCTACAAACTTTCGATCATAAAGGTTCTCCTTGATCATGACGTGGGCGATACCCAAAGCCAGTGCGCCGTCCGTCCCGGGTTTCGGGGCAACCCAGTAATTCGCCTTTGAGGCTGTGTTGGAGGCCCTCGATTCTATCTGGACGATTCTGCACGTCCTCTTGCCGGGGTTGCCCTCGTGCCAGAGACCCCACGCATTCATGACCCTGCCCGGCGCCCCCCAGCCTTCAAGAAGACCGCAGCCGAAGCTCAATATATAGTCTGCATTTTCCAGGTCGTAGGCAATGGGGTTTTCATCCCCCTGCATGAACGCATTTCCCATGCGATAGGTATCTTCGATGGAAGCGGGACGGAGGTAATTCGGACTGCCTACAGCGGCCATGAGACGCTGTACAAGCACCGACATGGTTGTGTCGGGAGCATTTCCGTCAACGGCTGCCAGTTTCTGGGGTTGCCCCTGTTTCCGCAAGCCACTGATTCTTTTTCCTAAAATGGCAAAAGCCTCGTCCCAGGTGATATCCTGAAATTCGCCGGACCCGCGGGGACCGACCCTCTTCATGGGGCCGGGAAAACGAATACCCTCGTTATACAGAAGCTGCAACCCACCCATTCCCACGGGACATATACCACCTGGATTCACGGGATAATCGGTACGTCCTTCTATCTTGACCGCACGCTCATCCACCTTTCGTACGGCAATTCCACACCCTCCCGGACAGAGGTTGCAGACCGAAGTTTCTTTCGTAAACTCACCAGTGGGAGGAACCGGAACCCAACGCCAGTTTTGCGTCCATATGGCTGCATCATCTGTAAATTTCCACGGAAGCGGCGTTACCTGAATACCCACCACTCCGCCGACAATCGATGCGATGAAGTTTCTTCTGGTTATTTTCATGGTCATCTTCCCCTTATTTGTGGCATACAAAGCAGGCGTTATTCTGTTCCTGGCCTCTCTCGGTGTGACACCTGGCACAGTCATCCATTTTCATACGATCCGCATACGTTTTGTTCCAGTGAAAGCCGGATATGTTTTTCCCCCAGATATTGATGCTGTACCCGGTCAGCCGGTTTTCGACGTACAGAGGCAGTTTTTCGTTGTTGGCAAAATCCCCATGGCAGGTGGTGCAGGCGATTTCTCCCATCTTCGCATGCGCGATATGAGAAAAATACACACAATCGGGTTGTTTTGAATAAACCAGCCACGGGACCTGTTTTTCCTCGGCCACAAACCGCTCCATGAACTCTTTTTCCACAGCAGTCTCGCCTAAAGGAGATTCCGGATCATCATGACATTCCATGCATTTTTCAAGCTTCGGGATACCGACAAAACTGCCGTCATCCCTGAAGCCATGGCAGTATGCACACTTTTCTTCTTTCGTATCGCCTTCAACGCCATCCACTTTTTCGGAATCCAGATGCAGGGCGTGATTAAAGTTGATCGGCTGGGGTTGATTGGAGTAGAGCACCATGGGAAAGATGATCCATCCCACAATCAAAGCGCCTATGACGCCCGCAATAAAAAATCCGGCATCCTTTACAATCACGCCTATATTCATCCAGGCGGGGAAAAATCCGGAACCGGGAGAGGAGCCCCCTCCCTTCAAAGGCTCTTTAGAGGGATTGGTTGGATTCGTCATGTTGTTAAGCCTCTTGAATGGTGTTAAAGGTATAGGATCTTTAAGGAGTCTTAAGCTTTTGCGTATTTACCTGACTCTTTCTACACTTGTCAAGTGAAAAATCCTCTATGCCTTCGATTGTATACGGAAAAGAGATTTGGGAAACTTCCCCTCCCCGGGAAGGGGAAGGGAAGAATTTAGAGAGGGGAAGAAAACAGGGAAGGAGGATCAGAACCTTCTTAAGCGTTTCCGTCGCCTCTTGGCGGCCTTGGCCTGTTTCTTCTTTTTCTGAACACTTGGCTTGTCATAAAAGCGTCTTTCCTTGATCTCGGAAAAAAAGCCTTCTTTGGTCAGCTTTCTCTTGAGATCTTTGATCGCCTTTTCTATCTGGTTGTCGCGAACAATGACTTTCATAACTGCATATCACCTCTATTCCTTAATAATTTACACTGTACAGATGAAATAAAAAAAAAAGCACCTCAACATTTACAGAGATGCTCTTCCTTGCCTTCAACTACTGCCTTGCCTTCAATGGCAGACTGCTCTGTTCGAAGGGGAACGATTACAAAACATCACCTCGCCTGTAAAAGTTGAAAGCCGGGAAGCGCTCATGGGTTAAAGGGGTCTTTTCAAGACTATTAAGGCCGCATGGCTTATTCGCGGCAGATATTAATATGTAGCCTTCGGCCAAATCCAATCACCCCCTTTGCGCTTTTTATTTTTCAGAAACCTGATGAATCCGTATCTCCAGAAATTTGCAACAGTAAAATATATTGCAAGAACGATGTTTTGTCAACTGTTTTGTCGCGGCTGTTTTCACTATTTTCTGATGGACAACCTGGCCACGGCTTCAATGTGGTAGGTATTCGGGAACATATCCACAGGCTGTACTTCGTGAAGTTCATACGTCTCCACCATCTGGCCCAAATCTCTTGCAAGGGTGGCGGGGTTACAGGAAGTGTATACAATCTTTTCAGGGGCCATCTCAAGAAGCCTGGACAGAACATCTTTGTGCATGCCTGCCCTCGGGGGATCAATAATCACCACATCCGGTTTAAAAGAGATCTCTTTCAGGGCATCTTTTATATCTCCGCATACGAATCGACAATTCTTTATCAGATTTTCCCGGGCATTCTTCTCCGCATCCGCGCTGGCGCTCTCGCTGATCTCTATTCCCGTTACGGAATCGGCTTTTTCTGAAAGAAAAATGGGGATTGTTCCGGTTCCGCTGTACAGGTCCAGTACCTTTTCACCCCCTTGCAGGCCGGCATATTCAGCCACCGTACTATAAAGGTTGGCTGATCCCGCCGAATTGGTCTGAAAAAACGAATTGGCTGAAATCCTGAAATGGAAGTCCCCGATCCTATCCTCAATATATCCATCTCCGAAAAGCGTCTTTTCCGTTTCACCCACCGCGATGGAGGCTTTTCGGATATTGATGTTGTTGACCACCGTCCTGATTCTGTCATATTTGCCGCACAGGAATTCAGACAGAGGTTGCACCGTCTCGGGCCTGTACTGGGAGGTAATGAGATTCACCATCCATTCATCCATCGCCACGGAGTATCGAAGGGTAAGAAACCTCCAGAAACCTTCATGGCTCTTGAGGCCATATACGGGAACTCCGCTCTCCAGTGCATAACGCTTCACGTCCCGCAATATACGGTTGCCGGTATCCTGCTGCAGCAGGCAGGCCTCCACATCAATTACTTTCTGGAAGGCGCCGGGTACGTGAAGACCCAGGGCAAAATCGCCATGGTTCTCCCGCAGGTGCATTTCATCCGGCAGATACCATCGCCTGTCGGAAAAGGAAAATTCCATTTTGTTTCTATAACCGAACACTTTTTCCGATGGCGATACCTGGTGTACAGGAGGATTCTTGAATCCCCCGATGTGCTCAAGAGGATCCACGACCTGATCCTTTTTAAAGGCAAGTTGCTTTTCATAGGCCACATGTTGCCACTGGCAGCCTCCGCAATACCCGGCATAAGGGCAGGGCGGTTCGATTCTGTCCGGCGATGGGGTTAACAGTTCTACGAGTAGTGCCTCTGCGTACGCCTTCTTTTTCTTTACAATCCTGCACGCAATCCGATCTCCCGTAATAGCTCCCCGCACAAAAACGAC
>DUZB01000034.1 GCA_013349725.1 Deltaproteobacteria bacterium
GGTCTTCAACGTAGCTCGACTACGCTTTCAGTCCCATTTTTGTCGCTTCCTTGCCCTCGAAAGCCTCGCTCAACCTCGCAACGGGATAATTTTCAAACAGGCTCTAAGAAAAACTGTAGAGCTTTAGTCCCTTCACGTGTTCAAAATGGGAATCAACTGTAAAGACTTCGCAGCCTTCGGAAAAATCCTTGATGAATTCGTGAAAAGTCGCCAAGGCCGTCACCCCCGCGAAAGCGGGTGGCCATAAACACCTGATACCCCTGGATTCCCGCGTTCGCGGGAATGACGAAAACGGGTGATTTTCGACTTTTTACGGGACCATCAATTATGAGCCTGCAAAGGCGGCATTGATTGCTTGGGCTACCTGTTCCTCTCCAAACGGTTTCCGGATAAGGTCGTAGGGCGTCATCGTCTTTGCTCGATTTACCAACTCTTCCCTGGCATCTCCCATGAGGAAGAAAATGGGGATGTCCCGGGTCGATCTGATGGCTTCGGCGGCGGCCACGCCGTTCATTATTCCGGGCATGTTGATTTCCATCAGGATCAGATCCGGCGCCAGGGTTTCGCCCATCTGTACGGCTTCCATCCCGGAAGCAGCCACCCCGACCACCTGGTGACCTTGGGCGGAAAGCAGTTCCTCCAAATCCATGGATGAAATGATATTGTCTTCTGCGATCATGATTTTGCACATTGTCAATACGCCTCCTTCAACGCAATGTTTTTTCCTGTTTCCCTTAAATCGAAGTTTTTGGGACAATGTTATGCGTGTTGACGACTTGTTGACGGTCTGAACCGTCAACATTTCTTTATTAATTAGTTCTTTCGATTTTCGATTTATTAGAATATAGTGTTAAGATGAGCGAAGATAAAAAAACAGTATATCTGCTGGACGGAAGTTCCTATATTCACCGCGCCTACCACGCCATCAGGAACCTGACCAACTCCAAGGGGTTTCCTACGAACGCCATTTTAGGGGTGACCAAAATGGTCATGAAGCTCATGGCCGACAGGAATCCCGAATATTTTGCCGTGGTTTTTGATTCCAAGGGGCCCACCTTCAGGCACAAAATCTATGAAGACTATAAGGCCAACCGGCCTCCCATGCCGGAGGAAATGGCCGTGCAGCTTCCCTTGATCAAGGAAATCCTGCAGAAGCTGGGAATCCGGATTATGGAGCTCAGTGGCTATGAGGCCGACGATATTATCGGGACCATGGCCAGGGTGAGCCAGGAGAACGGTTTTCAGGTGGTTATGGTGACGGGGGATAAGGATTTCAGGCAGTTGATTACCCCTGAGGCAACCATGTGGGACACCATGAAAGACCGGGTGACCGATTACGAGGCCATCAAGGAAGAGTACGGTATCGAACCGGAGAAATTTCTGGATGTGATGGGGCTTAGCGGAGATACTTCGGACAATATACCGGGGGTCCGGGGAGTGGGGGAGAAAACCGCACTGGACCTGGTGAAACAGTTCGGCTCCATGGAGAACCTGTTTGAGCATCTGGACGAAATCACGAAAAAAAAGCTCCGGGAAAATCTGGAGGCGTGCCGCGAACAGGCGTTTCTCAGCAGGATTCTGGTAACCATCGATCAATTTGTCCCCGTTGAAGGGGATCTGGGTGCGCTTCGGTTGGGGGATCCTTCGGGGGATGAACTGGCGACCATATTCAGGGAGCTTGAGTTCCGGGGGCTGTGGGATCAGTTTGCATCCAGAAAAGAGGTACACAGCGATTACCGGTTGATCCTTTCCATGGACGAGCTGAACGCCCTGTCTGACCGGATAAGGGAGGTGGGGTTCGTGTCCGTGGATACGGAGACTACCAGTACGGAGCCTATGCGGGCGGACCTGGTGGGGATTTCCTTTTGCTGCGAGAAAGGCAAGGCCTTTTATCTTCCCCTTACCCACCTTTATCTGGGCGTACCCGAACAGATTTCGCTCGAAGCCGCCCTGCCGGTCTTGAAAGGATTTCTCGAAGACGGGAATATTGTCAAAGTGGGGCAAAACATCAAATATGACGGGGAAGTGTTGAAACGCCACGGGGTAGAGTTAAAGGGGATCGGGTTCGATACCATGATCGCCTCCTACGTCATCAACCCCGGTCTTCGGCAACACAACCTGGATGCCCTTGCGCAACACTACCTGAATCACAAGATGATCAGCTATCATGCGGTAGTGGGAAAAGGAAAAGGGCAGCTCAATTTCTCCCAGGTGGACCTGGATAAGGCATGCGAGTATTCCTGCGAGGATGCGGATATGGCCCTGCGTCTGAAGGGAATCCTTGAAAGTCGCTTGAAAGAGGAAAAAAACGAGGACCTTTTTCATCTCCTTGAAATGAAGCTTGTCCCGGTTCTCATGGAGATGGAAATGTCCGGCATCCGGATTGACGCGGTGCTTTTCCGGGAGATGTCGGGCCGGTTCGCGGAAGACATGAAGACCATTGAAGCGGATATCTTCGCCGAGGTCGGCATGGAATTCAACCTCAATTCCTCCCAGCAGTTGGGGTACGTGCTTTTTGAAAAACTGGGGCTTCCCGTACAGAAGAAGACGGCCAAGAGCGGCCGTTATTCCACGGATGTAAAAGTCCTTCAGAAGCTTTCCGCGTCCGCCTTTAAGATCCCCGAGCTGCTCCTCCGCTACAGGACCCTTTCCAAACTCAGATCCACCTATCTGGATGCCTTGGTGAAAATGGTGGATCCGGTCACCGGGCGGATTCACACCTCTTTCAACCAAACCGTTGCGGCTACAGGGCGACTCAGCAGCAGCAATCCGAATTTGCAGAATATTCCCATCCGGGGAGAGGAAGGAAGGGCCATTCGGAAAGGGTTTGTAGCCGATGAGGGAAATTTGCTGGTCGCGGCCGATTACAGCCAGGTGGAGCTGCGCGTATTCGCCCATTATTCCGGGGATGAGGCATTCATTGAGGCCTTTCGGAAAGATCGGGACATCCATTCCCGCACGGCCTCGGAGATCGTGGCAGGAGATGGAGTGGAAGTGACCTCGCGGATGAGAAGCATTGCAAAGGCTATCAATTTCGGCATTATCTATGGCATGGGCGCGAAAAAACTCAGTGAAGAACTGGGGATTGATTTGAAGGTGGCCAAAGATTATATTGCGGCCTACTACGAGCGCTACCGGGGGGTTGCCAGGTATCGGGACGACATGATTGCCATGGCCAAGGAGAAAGGCTATGTGACGACCTTGTTCAACCGAAGGCGGTATCTTCCCGATATCAACCACGCAAATAACCGGATTCGTTCCGAGGCGGAACGTATGGCCGTAAACACCCCCATCCAGGGAACGGCGGCCGATTTGATCAAGCAGGCGATGATCAATATTCACGATCGGATGAAGAGGGAAAATTTTCGTTCGAGAATGCTCCTCCAGGTCCATGATGAACTGGTCTTCGAGGTCCCGAAGGATGAACTGGAACGTTTGATTCCCATGGTCAAAAAAGAAATGGAAAGTGTGTACCCCCTGGATGTTCCCTTGAAGGTGGATATCAATATGGGGAAGAATTGGGATGAGGCGCATTGAAGGACAGAGGTCGGAAGTCAGAAGTCCGGTAACCAATGACCAATAATCAGTGGGCGGTGGGCAGTAAACCAATAACCAATGACCAATAACCAATGACCATGAAATATGTATTCGGGCCGGTCCCTTCCCGGCGGTTGGGGCTGTCCCTCGGGGTGGATCTTATTCCGTCCAAGACGTGTAGCTTTGATTGCCTTTACTGCGAGGTGGGAAGGACAACGGAACTGACTCTGACTCCCTTGAACTATGCCCCCTATGCGGAAGTTGTCAGGGAAGTAAAAGAGAGGCTCCAGACCTGCAGGCCGGATGTGATTACCATTGCCGGATCGGGTGAGCCTACGCTGTATGCCGATCTGGAAAAAGTGATAGACGGCATCGAGGAGATCACCGAAATTGACGTGGCGCTTCTCACGAACGGGTCGCTTTTCTGGCGGGAGGAAATTGTCCGGCGCGTTTTGCATGCCGATATTATCTTGCCTACCCTTTCGAGCGCCTTCGAGGATACTTACCGGAAGATCCACAGGCCTCCGGCGGAGCTGCATTTGGAAAAAGTGATTGACGGGCTCAAGAAACTCCGGGCCATGTACCATGGCCGAATTTATCTGGAGACCATTTTTCTTGCCGGCATGAATGATACGGACGAAGAGATTGCCGCGCTGAAATCGGTCATTGATGCCATCAATCCGGATAAAATTCAGCTTAATACAGTCGTTCGCCCCCCGGCGGATATTCGCGCTAAATGTCTTGACATGAAAAGGCTGAAAGAGATAAAGAGTTTTTTTGGCCCGAAAGCGGAAATTGTTGCGGGAGCGCCCGTCGGGAGAGAAAAGAAGGGATGGGAGTCGGCCGCGGAAGATTTTCTGGAGATGGTCAGGAGACGTCCCCTTACGGCGGCGGATATGGCCCGCCTTTCGAACATGGGCCTGCAGGATGCCCAGTCCGTCATCAAGGGGCTCCTCATGAAGGGAATGATTAAAAAACGGGAACATTCGGGGGACATATTCTACGTGGTCGGTGAGGAAAATGTTCAGTAAAGAAAAGGACCGAACCGCGGGGTCCGGCAGGTTTCATGTGGGCATTGATGCCGGGTCCGTCAGTGTGAACTGCATTGTGATCAATGAAGGGAAAGAGATTGTCTATGAGGCGCCCTATCAGAGACATTTCGGCAGGGTGGATGAGCAGGTGCCGGCCCTTATGGAGGATCTTTACCAACGGTTCGGGGAAGAAAATATTATCACCCTTTCGTTTACGGGGAATCATGGCAAAAGTCTGAGTGAACGGCTTCATGCCTTTTATGAGTTCGATACGATCAGTCAGGTCTTAGGGGCAACCTTTGTAACGCCGGGAGTCCGGACCATCATCAGTATGGGAGGACAGGACACCGCGCTCTTCCAGATCGGGTATGATTCGAACGGTGGAAATTCCGGGCAGAATGCCTGGACCCTTGAATATTTCAACACGAATGGTCCGTGTGCCTCGGGGACAGGATCTTTTATCGATCAGCAGGCGGAGAGACTGGCTACCTCCATCTACGGGGAAAAGACCGATGTTTCCCAGGACAGAATTGACAGCATTCTTTCCGATTTTATCCGCCTTGGAACCGAAAGTCAAAAACCGGCCAACGTGGCATGCAGGTGTACGGTATTTACCAAATCAGACATGATCCACCTGCAGAACCGGGGGGAAAAACTGGAGGATATCATTTACGGGCTGCACGTGGGAAATGCCCGGAACTACATGAGTACCATCGTCTCGAACCGGGGAATCGAACTGCCTATTGTGTTTGTGGGGGGGCTCTCCCTCAACAAATTGCAGGTCAAGGCCTTCAGGGAATATTTCCCGGAGATGATCATCCCTGCCCATAACTGCTCTACGGGCGCTCTTGGCGTGGCCCTGGAAGCCCTTGAGAAGTTCGTTGTCGAGGGGAGGGATAGAGCAAAAGGACAGAACGTCGATCTGGAGGCGCTCAGGAGAGCCGGATCGGGGGGGGGCGGAAACGTGCCCAAAGGGGAAAAGCTGGTTCTCAGGGAAACGGCCTTTCCCTCCACAAACAAGATAAAAACCGACTTTCCCCGGGAAAAAACGGGGGTCTATTTCGGGATAGATATCGGGTCAACCACCACGAAATACGCGATTATCAATGAAAATCGGGAAATCATTCACAAAAATTATGTGCCGACCATGGGCAAACCGATCGAAGTGGTGCAGGATCTATTGCGTTCGCTGCAGGAGCAGATCGGGGAAAAGATCGAAATTCTGGGGGCTGCGGCCACCGGTTCCGGCAGAAATGTGGTGGGGGATTTCCTGAATGTGGATCTGATCATTGATGAAATTACCGCTCACGCAAGGGGAGCGGTAGAGATAGATCCGCATGTGGATACGATCTTTGAGATAGGCGGCCAGGATTCAAAATATATCTCCATTGCCAATACATACCCACTCGATTTTGATATGAACAAGGTGTGCGCCGCCGGTACCGGGAGTTTTCTCCATGAACTGGCCAACAAATACGGCATTAATATCGTGGAGGAATTCCAGGAGATAGCCCTTTCGTCGGAGGCTCCCGTCAAACTGGCCGAACGGTGCACCGTGTTCATGGAATCCGATATGGTGTCGTACCACCAGAAGGGGGTGGACAGAAACGATCTTATCGCAGGCCTCTGTTATGCCATCGTTTTCAATTATCTCAACCGTGTGGTGGGAAAGCGGAAGATAGGACGCAGAGTCATGTTTTTAGGGGGCCCTTCCTTGAACAAGGGTGTGGTGGCTGCCTTTGAAAATGTGCTGGGCAGGGGACTTTCGGTCCCAAAGAACCGGGAAGTGTTGGGGGCGTATGGCGCGGCCATAAGTGTTCAGGAGAAAATGGGGCTCGAAAAAAAGGAATGCAGCACATTTCGGGGGTTCAAGAGCGCCGTAAACGACCGGATGGAATTTTCAGAAAAGACATGCCGTGCGGATCGCAATTGCCATAATCAGTGCAAACTGAAGATTTACGATTTTGATGGCCGCCGAAGCGTCTGGGGCGGGGAGTGCGGCCGATATGAGCTGATCAGGGGCAAGGGAGGGAAAATAGAGGATCTTTTTGCCTTTCGGAATGCAGTATGGCAGAAACATATGGCCGGGGTTTACGAAGAACTTCGTGAAGGGCCGATGCTGAAGGTGGATAACAGGCCGACCGTGGGAATGCAGCGGGCCCTTTACGGGATTCAGACGAGCGTGCTGTGGGCCCACTTTTTTGACAGGCTCGGATACAGGCTCGTCCTCACCCCTGCGACGAATGCCCATATATCCGGGCTTGGCATCGAAACCATGACATCGGAAACGTGTTATCCAGTCAAGGTTTCCCATGGCCATGTTGCCGAACTCGCCCGGAAAACGGCCCATCTTTTTATCCCCACCATAATCACCATGAAAACCCCCCAGCCCGAGGAGAAGGGCTTTTTATGCCCCCTGGTGCAGAGTAACTCCTATATGGTCAGGATGGCCGTTGATCTCGATGGCGTCTCCCTCCTGAATCCGGTTATTCACCTTAAATATGATCCGGACTCCCTTGCCCTTGAGATCTCGGATCAGATGGAGGGCAGGCTGGGTGTCGGCAAAGCCGCCATCCGAAAGGCCCTTGAATATGCCCTTGAAAGGCAGGAGCAGTTTGAGGGGGAGCTTCTGCGGAAAGGAAGAGAGATTCTTGAAAACCACAATCCCCGTGATCCGCTGGTGATCGTCACGGGAAGGCCTTACAACCTTTATGACGAGCGATTGAACCTGCGGCTGGGACAGAACCTGACCAAGATCGGAGTGTCGGCCCTTCCCATGGATTTTGTGGACCTGAGCCCGGTGGATTTGTCTGATTTCCCCTCCATGTACTGGGGGCTTGGCGCACAGATTCTGAGAACCGCAAAATTCATTTCGGAACGACCATGGTTTTTCGGGCTGCACCTGACCAATTTCGGGTGTGGCGCCGACTCTTTTCTTGAACATTTTTACCGCCACATCATGGGAGAAAAACCCTATCTCATCCTGGAACTGGATGAGCACAGCGCTGTGGCCGGCGCCATGACCCGGCTGGAGGCCTACAAGAATGTGATCGAGAACAGCCTTCGAAAATCTGCCGATGGGCCTTATTCCGAGGCAATGGGGTATTGAGATGCAGGGGAAAGAGAAAAGGGATTTTCAGTCTCTCACGGAAAATGTCGGCAGGTTCAACCTCAGCAGCAAAACGGTCCTTATCCCGGAAATGAACCGGATCGGGACACACCTGATTGCGGCCGCTTTCAGGGGATTCGGGATAAACGCCAGGGTTCTTCCGACTTTTGACGGCCTGGCCCTTGGCAATGAATACTCGTCGGGAAAAGAGTGCTTTCCGTGCCAGATTACCCTGGGAGACATCCTCCATTTCCTTCAATCGGAGGCAAAGCGTTTAAGGGAGGCATTTGACCCGGAGGACTACATCTATTTTATGCCCGAGGCGGATGGTCCGTGTCGGTTCGGGATGTATAATAAATACCAACGAATCGTGCTGGATTCTTTTCCTGAACTGAGCCGTTTGAAGATCGGCTCCCTGACTACGGGGGACGGGTATTCCCTGAACGGTATGATCGAAAAAAGCCGCGTCAGGGATCTTAGAAAAAATCTTTATCTTGCCGTGCTGGTGGGGGATGTTTTAGACAGAGTTCTCTGGCGAATCCGTCCCTACGAAAAAGAGGCGGGAGAGGCTGATGCGTTTATCGAGGGGGCCATGATCCATTTGGAAAAGGCCTTTGAAAAATATGCGGCAAAAAAGGATTTTGACAGGATTCTTAAGCAACTGGAAGAGATGGTAAAAAAGGGGAAAGGGATTATTGATCCCGCCATCGGGCAGAAACCGCTCATAGGCGTTGTGGGAGAGATTTATCTGAGGACCCATGTGAAGGCCAACCAGGATGTGATCCGGGTTCTGGAAAAATATGGGGCTGAAGTGATGAATGCTTCCATCGCGGAATGGGTAAACTATACGAGTTATGATAGATTCAGGGATGCCAGGGCCGGGTTCGTGCGCGGTCTGAGGCAGTTCAAGGCAGGCGCCGCGGGGAAATATCTCAGGACCATGATCGGTTTCGGGGGCGATCTTCTTTACCAGGAGTTCAGGCAGAAAAAGGTCTATGAGCGGATAAAGCCGATCATGGATCTTGCCCGGGACCACAAAGTGGGTCACCTGGACGAAATTCTGAAAGAGACGGATCTCTTTCATTTTGATGTGGGTACCGAGGCATGTCTGAGCATTGCGGGTCTGATTCAGTATGTGGATGACGGATATAATGGACTGGTCAATGTGTACCCGTTTACGTGTATGCCCAGCACCATTACTTCCGCCATTGCAAAACCGCTGATGAACAGACAAGGCATTCCCTACATAGATACCCCTTATGATTCCAGTATCCCGCCGGGAAGGGAAGCTGCCATCCGGACTTTCATGTATCAGGCGCACCAACACTTCAAACAGAACGGAAGGAATAGCAGGACAGTATAAATGACGACAAAGATGCTTATCAATGCGGTGGAAGAAGAGGAACTCAGAATAGCCATTATAAAAGAGGGGTTCCTGGATGGATTTTACATAGAAACAACAGGATCGGAACAGAAGGTCGGAAATATCTACAAGGGGGTCGTGGAACGGGTGGAGCCGAGCCTGCAGGCCTGCTTTTTCAATTATGGCAGCGACAAGAACGGGTTCCTTTCCATACACGATGTCCATCCGGAATATTACCTTCCCGGGGCGGAATCCGTAAAGGAAGGGCAGATTCCGCCTATTGAAAAAGCCCTGAAAAAAGGGCAGGAACTTCTTGTTCAGATTACCAAGGAAATGCCAGGACACAAGGGTGCGCAGCTTACCACATACCTGTCCCTGGCCAGCCGGTATCTGATCCTCATGCCCGGGAGCAGGGGGGGAATCTCGAAAAAGATTGAAGATGAAGAAGAGCGAAAAAGGCTCAAGGAAATCATGGTGAATTTCAAACTCCCCAACGGGGTGGGGTACATTGTCCGCACTGCTGCGCTAAAGCAGAACAAGAACGAGCTTTCACTGGATTTGAACCGACTTCTGCGGGTCTGGAAGAACATCAAGAAAAACGTGAAAGAAGCCCCGGTATTTTCCGTAATACATCAAGAGCAGGATGTCTGCTTCAGAACCCTGCGGGACTATTTTACCAGTGAGATTACGGAAGTGCTGGTGGACAATAAAGAGACCTTTACCAAGGTCAAGGAGTACATGAGAATTGTTTCTCCCCGGCACAAAGACGATGTCAAGCTGTATAAGGAAAAGCGCCCCATATTTGCCCACTATGAAATCGAAAAACAGATTGACGCTATTTATCAGAGCAAGGTGCCCCTCAAGTCAGGGGGATCCATTGTTATCGACCCAACGGAAGCGCTCATCGCCATCGATGTGAATTCCGGTCGGGGAAGAAGCGGCAAGACCATTGAGACGACCGCATTTAAGACCAATCTGGAGGCTGCGCACGAAATTGCAAGGCAACTCCGTTTGCGGGATATGGGTGGACTTGTGGTCATCGATTTTATCGATATGAGAGATAAGAAACATATCCGGGAGGTGGAAAAGGCCTTTCGGGATCAGGCCAAGAATGATAAAGCCAAAATAAGCACATCCACTATTTCTAAATTTGGTCTTCTTGAACTCTCCCGGCAAAGGCTGCGGGCCTCCATTGAATCGGTCAGTTACGAAACCTGCCGCTGCTGTCAGGGCAGGGGGCTGATCCCGTCTGTGGAGACGGCCTCCCTTTCCTTTTTAAGGCAGATACGCATGGGGATTTCCAATAAGAGCATAACGAAAATAAAAGGGGCCTTGCCCATTGAGGTAACGACCTACCTTCAAAATAAGAAGCGGCAGGAACTGGCCAAGCTGGAATCCCGTTACAAGGTCAATATCTCGTTAGAGGGGGACCCATCCATTCACCTGGGGGGAGGGTCCCTGGAGTTTCTCAAAGAGGAGCCGCAGGCCTGATGATTGAGTATTGAAGATTGAAGAGTGAGTATCTTGTTCAAAAATCCATGCAGGAATGGAGCCATAAGGTCTTTTTTGCTGCCGCATCTTGGATAAAGCTCCTCCACACGTGGCGGAGGTCCTTATTTGCTGGTACATTGCAAAAATTATAGGTCCAAGCCAGGTTTTGGTTGTACCAGCAAATAAGGACCGGGAACTCGATAGAAATCAGATGCGGCAGCAAAAAAGACCTTATGGCGGAATGGGTTCTCGGAATCTCAAATCGGTTGCCGGGAAATTTGAATAGGATACAAAACGGAACAATTTAAACCCAATGTTTAACAATATTCTCTATTTCATCGTCGTCCTTCTCATCTTTAACATCGGATACCCTGTTACGCCTCCTGAAGAATCGATGCTTTTTACAGCCGCGATGCTTTTTCTGAGCTGGCTGATTTTCAGTTTGTATTGCAGCAGCGCTTTTGTTCGTCTTCTTAAACTTTCCGATGCTGCGGAGGGGCACGAAGGCAGACTGGCGGAACGATACCAGCGGTTGAATGTCAGGCTCTCCATCCTGGCCATGTTTTTCTTCGCTCTGGCGGTATGCGTCTTTAATCTGAAACAATGGCTCTATCTGATCCCCCTGGTGAGAAACTCCTCACTCCTTCAGGGAACCGTTGCCCTTTCCCTCTTCTTCTTTTACCTGATTACGATCTGGTACATTGCTTACCCTGTATACGCAGCGGCATTTCAGGTGGGCATTACAAGGCGATCATTCATCCTCTCCAATATCCGTTTCAACGTCCCCGTACTTTTCCCCTGGGCCGCCCTTTCTCTTGTGTATGATCTCCTGGCCCTTACGCCGTGGGGGGGAGTCGACGGGATCTTTGAAGACCTGTATGGGCAGATGGTTTTTTTTACGCTGTTTCTCACGCTCCTGATGATTTTCATGCCCGGGGTCATTCAATACTGGTGGGGATGCAAACCCCTTTCGTCGTCGGACAGGGGGAGGGATCTGGAGCGGTTCCTGACAGAAAAAGGATTCCGGTATCGAAGACTCCTCAGATGGCCGATTTTTGAGGGACGGATGATGACTGCCGGAATCATGGGCATCATTCCGAGATACAGATATATTCTCATGACCGATGCCCTCATGGAGGTCCTTTCCGTGAACGAACTCAAGGCGGTGCTTGCCCATGAAATGGGGCATGCCAAATACCGGCACCTCCTTTTCTACCTCCTTTTTTTTGTGGGGTATATGGTCATCTCCTTCGGTTTTTCCGATTTTTTCATGTACCTGTTTACCCTGTATCCGGGGTTTTCCGAGATTCTCACCGGCGGTGAGACCTCGTCGGCCAGTCTGCTCTACCTTGTCCTTTCCCTGCCCATGCTCATCACCCTGGTTGTCTATTTTCGCTATGTGATGGGTTTTTTTATGCGCAATTTTGAAAGGCAGGCCGATCTTTATTCCGCGAAAGTCATGGGGGGGGCGTCATCGATTATCAGCTCGCTGGAAAAAATTGCATTGTTCAGCGGAAAAAGCCGAGACCTTCCAAGCTGGCATCATTTCAGCATTGGGCAGAGAGTCGATTTTCTCTGGCGAACGGTAAAGGAAAAAACCCTGCTGAAAAAGCACAATCGATTTGTGCTTATCTCCTTTTTCGTCTATTTTTTATCCCTATGCGTTCTGGGGTATGCGCTGAATTTCGGTCCCGTGAAGGAAGGGATGAAATATTCGATCCTGAAAAAGGTCCTGATCGAGCGCATTAAAAAAGAACCCGATAACCTGACGATCTATTATAACCTGGCAATGGTCAGCCAGCAGATGGGGGATGACAAGGAGGCCATTCATTATTATGACAGGATTGTGGAAAGGGACCATTCCCAGGCAGGCGCTCTCAATAACCTTGCCTGGCTTCTGGTGACGGGGACGGATACCAGCCCCGAGGAACTGCACCGGGCTTTGAATCTGGCCCGGAGAGCGGTGGAACTGAAGCCCGAACCCGAGTTCCTTGATACCCTGGCAGAGGCTTACTTCGTCAACGGAAACAGGGAGGAAGCGGTCAGAGTCATAAAAAGAGCCACGGAAAGGGCAACCGGCAACAGAACGTATTTCGAAGGCCAGTTGAAGAAATTTCTTGGTGAGGAATGAACATGCAAGGCGCATAGTGCTCGGCGTTTTTCTGTTATGCTCTTTGCGCCGTTCGCTATGCGTTTTCATGATAAAGGGTGAAAAAAGAATGAATGGACAAAAGACAGTGCTTCTGGCTCTTGGCAGGGAGACATTGGACTGGGCCGGGTTTTCCGACTCCCGTCAAACATCTCACCGGTAGAGCTCTTCGTGGAATATCATTCAAAAATCCAGGCAGCAAAAAAAGACCTTATGGCGGAATGGATTTTCTGAATCTGAAATCCGATACCAGAGAATTTGAATGGTATACGTGAGACTCAGGGTTTTTCCGTTAGAGTGATCTCTATTTTCTTTTCGTAACCTTCTCTTACAATGCTGAGTATGACGGTTTCACCCACCTGCATTCTGTCCAGAAGCCTGACCATCTGTCGCATGTCATAAATCCTTTTATCATCGATTGCGGTGATGATGTCGCCGCCTAAAAGTATTCTGACCCCCGCAATGACCACCTGCTTATTTCCACCCTTCAGACCACCCTGGTGACCGGGTCCTCCTCTGACCACATCTACTACGAGGACTCCTTCCCGGGTGCTCAGCCCAAGCCCATCGGCGAGATTTGGAGTGACGGAAATGCCGGTAATCCCCAGCCAGGGACGTGCCACCCTTCCCGATGTGATCAGCTGGGTCGCCACTTGTTTGGCCAGGTTGATGGGAATCGCGAAACCGATGCCCTGATAGCCGCCCGACAGGCTGAATATGGCCGTGTTGATTCCGATTACTTCTCCGTTGGAGTTCAGAAGGGGCCCCCCTGAATTGCCGGGATTGATGGCCGCATCGGTCTGGATCAGATCCTCTATCTGGTTGCCGTCTTCCGTTTTTATGCTCCTGTGCATGGCGCTGATGATCCCTGTCGTCAGGGTATGGGAAAGACCGAAAGGGTTCCCGATGGCAATGGCCTTCTGCCCGGGTTTGACGGCGTCTGAATCACCCAGATGTGCTACCACATTCACTTTTGCTCCCGGTATTTTGATGACGGCCAGATCAAACCCGGGATCCCTGCCTATCAGGGAGGCCTCAATTTTCTCCCCACCGGCCATGGTGACGGTAATCTTCCGGGCGTTGGCTACCACATGATTGTTGGTGAGGACATAGCCCCTGCCGTCTATGACGAAACCTGAACCCTGCCCCCTCTGGGGAATGATCTCCATCCAGAAATTCATCCCCAGTGTCGTTGTGGCAATGTTCACGACAGCGCCATGGCTCTTTTCGAAGACGTCCATGTTTATCTTTTCATCGGACGAGACAATGGTCGCCCTGGCGCCGCTTTCTGTAGCTTCGCGATTGTAATCAAGGGTTTCAGCGCTTGGGTTCCGACTGGAAAAAAGAGGCATTTCCCCATTTCTCGTCCAGAGAAAAAGGAACGCGAGGATGAGAATAAACCATATATATTTGGTTCCGTATATTTTCATTATCAGCAGTTGAGCAAGAAAATGGACGTTTCATTCATGTTATCAGGGGAAACCGGGAAAAATGAGCCTTCTCTCAAAAAAAATAGTTCCTTACTGCAAGCGTGTCAAGGTAGGGTCAAGGGATCGGGAGAGAAAAAGGAAGAGATTTTTCTCATTTTGATATACGTCCTGTAATTTAGTCAAACGCAAATTTTCTCTGGAAAGACTGCCTTTTCCTGTGTAAAGTTTGCATTGACATATCCTGGTCCTTGTTTTAATGAATACCCGTACTTAACTACTTATTCATAATAAAAGATCCATTGGAGGGACGGGTGATGAAGTGCGGAGGCAGTCTCATGATGGGGTGTATTCTTTTTCTGTCAGCCATTTTCCTCTTTTTTCAGGAAGTGAAGGCCGGAGAAAAAAAGGTCTATACCCTGGATGAGTGCGTGAAAGAGGCTCTGGCCAATAACTGGAAATTGAAAGCAAAAAAGGAACAGATCAATCAGGCGGAATATGTGAAAAATCAGGCAAGAGCGAATCTTCTTCCCAGGTTGAGCACCTCTTACGGCTACAAGAGATTTGGCATGAACCAGGAAGTCTTTTTTTCAGGACTTTCCAGACCGTTTGAAGTGGGCAGCCAGAATAATTACCAGTGGAGAGGGACTGTAACCCAGCCGATTTTTACCGGATTTGCCTTGATCAGCCAGTATCGTCTTTCAGAATTGGGGATTGATCAGTCCGAGCTGGAAGTGCAGACACAAGAACTGGATCTGGCTTTGAATGCCAAGGCGGCCTATTTCAGTATTCTTACGGCGGACATGGCTGTGGAGGCCGCATTAAATGCAGCGGAAGCCCTGGAGTCACATGCCGAAGTGGCCCGGAATTTCTATAAGGTGGGAATGATTCCCATTAATGACCTGCTTGAATCGGAAGTAAACGCCAGTAATTCAAAACATGACTTGACGTCTGCAAAGAATGAGTCCAGGTTGGCTCGTTCAAGTTTCAACGCGGTCTTGTCCCGGCCGGTCAATGCCGAAGTGGAGGTGGAAAAAATGGAGGTTCATAACCCGGAGCATGGAAATTTTCAGGAATATGTGGAGATTGCCTTCAAGAATCGTCCGGAGATGAAACTTATTGATGTGAACCTCCTTCAAACGGATCAGCAGATCAGATTGAGCAGAAGCAAATATTATCCTGAAGTCGTGTTTACCTGGGATTATATAAAGCAGGGAGATACCCCTTCGGTGTCGGGCGGGGAGTTTCATCAGGCCAGCAACTGGGAAGCGGTCATCGGCATGGAGTGGGCATTCTGGGAATGGGGCAAGACCTACTACTCCGTAAAGCAGCAAGAAAGCGTAAAAAATGAAGTGATGAAGACCAAAATGGAGCTGGAACAACAGATCCAGCTGCAGGTGAAAGATGCGGTTCTTGATCTGCAGACCGCGGAGGAAAACATCCCCATAACGAGAAAAGCTGTGGAGCAGGGAGAAGAAAATCTAAGGGTGAGTCAGGAGCGCTACAAGGCACAAGTGAGCACTTCCACGGAGGTCCTTGACGCGCAGCGGTACCTGACCAGGGCCAGAGTGAATCATTTTAACGCACTTTTCGACTATCACCTGGCAAGGGCCAGATTGTTGAGGGCCATGGGAACCTATTGAGGAAATAACGAAGAAAACCTCATGACTCCATTCAACCCCGGATTTTTGAATAGGATACGATGATACAGCTATTCCGTTTGTTCAAGAAATTCGGTGATCACACCGCACTGCATGATGTAAGCATGCACGTTGCCAAGGGCGAGTTTGTTTTTATAACGGGTCCGAGCGGTGCGGGCAAGACAACGCTGCTGCGTTTGATTCACGGTTCTGAAAAACCTTCGAGTGGAAACATACTGGTCGACTCCATTAATTTGAGCAGGATAAGCAGGGTGAGGCTTGATCTCCTCCGCCAAAAAATCGGGTACGTTTTCCAGGATTTCAAATTACTGCCCAACCGGACCGTATCGGAGAATGTGTCCATCGCCCTGGAGATTATGGGAGCGCCTGACAGTGTGATACAGAGTAAAACCCGCCAGGTGCTCGAATTTGTCGGCCTGAAGAAGAAAGCTCACCTACTGCCCCTTGTCCTGTCAGGAGGGGAGCAGCAGCGAGTTGCTATTGCCAGGGCAATGGTAAAGGATCCGCTTATTCTGCTCGCTGATGAACCTACGGGCAATCTGGATTCTGATTTAACCACCCGGATTATGGAGATGTTTAAGGAAATCCACCAGCGAGGAGCAACCGTGGTGGTGGCAACCCACAGCCGGGAACTTCTGGAAAATAACGATTTCAGGACGATCGTTTTAAATCAAGGAATAATCTAACCACATGGTGGCAACAGGCGGCCGTTTCTATTCTATGGAACAGACCTTGAAACATATCCGAAAGAACCGGTTTGTTTATGGTGTTGCTGTAGGCGCCACCATGGGGTCGCTGGTCATCCTTGGGTCGTTTTTTTTGTTGTTCGGCAACCTTAATGCCTGGATAAAAAGCTGGGGACATACCTTTTCAATGACGGTCTACCTGCAGGATGATATCAGTGATTTTAAACGGGATAAGGTGGATTCTTTTATCCGGGGCCTCCCAGGGGCGGAAATCAGTAAATATATTTCGAAGAAACAGGCGATGGCCGATCTCAAAAGCGCCCTTGGGCCGGAATCTGTTCTTCTGGACCGGTTATCACGCAATCCGCTTCCCGCGTCCTATGAGATCATTTTTGAAGGCGAAGGCGAGGATTTTGAAAAGAACATTCGAGAGATCAGGGGAAATCTTGAAAAACTGGATGGGGTGGAGGAGGTTCAGTTTAATCATGAATGGCTGAAAAGG
>DUZB01000035.1 GCA_013349725.1 Deltaproteobacteria bacterium
CAAGCCTCTGAGCGCTCTTCCTATGACGTGTCAGCAGTATCCTGCCATCCTTTAAACGGGGGGGCGCCAGGTCCTGATCAAGGATGCGTCGGCAGATGGAATCATACCCAAGAACCCTGAGCCACTTATTCAACCGTCCTAACATGGCATCCAGAAAAAACCTCGGCTTCTGACCGCGAAAGTCTTCCATCACCCTGCCATAGCCTCCGCAAAAAATCCGTGGACCCCCGCCCCATATTCGGCCATACGTCCCCTAATCTAAGGAGTCCTCAAAAAGCATGCCCAAAAATTTCTCTTCAGCTTGCATTATTAATAGGAATATAGTACACGTAAAGGGTAGAATAAAAAAATATTTACACCTCTCTTTCATCAAGGCAATTTGGGAACAAGGTTAACATGCATCTCATGAATTTGCGAAAAAGATCACAGAAAACAGTCTGCTTCCTCTTCCTCCTGTTTTTTTGGGGGATCTGTCCTCAGGCAATGTCCCGAGCTGATTCTTCCGAATTCTCGGTTCTTCAGAAAAGCATCATCGACTACAATCTGAAAGAATATGAACAGAGCATCGCCGATGGGACCTACCGGGGAGAGGCGGGAATCATGAACATAGGCCCTGAAGTAGCGCTGTCTCTCGGCATCAAGGCATTCATCAACGACGACTATTTAAATGGTGTAAATCAAAAAAAACAGGCCGATCTCTTCTTCTCAAAAGCCGTCTCAGCCATGGCGCCGGAGGAAAATGGTTCAACNAAAGAGGAACAAACAAAAAGAATAGGGACGTTTTCCAACAATCATAATTTTGCGTTAAAATCTGCCAAAGATTTTTTCTTGAAATATAAACAAAACCTCGCGGCAAACCCTGATGAGAGGTTGAATAAAGCCATCAGCCTTGGCGCAATGGAAAAACTCCTGGAAAAGTGTTTCCAGGAAACTTCTTACAATCTAAGAGAGGGTCTCGGTCGATACTACAATATCTGCAAAGGGCTTCCCGAAAACACCCCGGCATTAACCCCTGAGAACATCAGGTTCGTCAATTCCCTATTCAACCAGTTTACTAAAAAAGCACCGGAAAATGTCAGGAAACGATTTGACCTGGATAGGCAGAGTGAAAAAATAGAAGCAAACTGGGAAACCTACCGGAAACTTGGAGAAAGAGATGCTCGATCTCCGTACATGAAATTATTGACCCCCCTGTTTGAAAAACAGAAAAAGAGGCACTACCCGACCGACCCACTCCTTTTCATGGCGTTGATGAGAAGGGAATCGAACTTTAACCCACAGGCCGTCTCATACGTTGGGGCCGCCGGTCTTACCCAGATCATGCCTGAAACCGGCATTGGCCTGGGAATGAAGACAATCTATGACCCTGACTACTTTGACCAGGCCATGAATCTCCTGCGACTGGACCGTAAGGCGCGCCATACCGCCATATCCATTATTCCGGAAATTAATGAAAGGAACATGATGGAGAAGGCCGCCCTCGCGAGGGATTGGATGCAGCAATCAACGGAATATAAAAAGAAAAGTTCGGCGCTTTTCGCCCGATACCGGGAAGAGCTTCTGAAAAGCGGCAAGGACGACCGCCTGGATGCCGCCAAGTCCATTGCCTTCGGGTACCGGTATTTTTCAAAAATGATGGAAAAGAATAAGGGGGATATCAGCCTCGCCCTGGCGTCCTACAACGCCGGTCCGCACAGGGTAAACCAGTATGATGGAATTCCTCCATACAATGAAACCGTGACATTCAGGAATAAAGTGCTCAGTTTTTACCGGGAATACCTAAAGGAAATAGGAGGATTTTAATGCATTCAAACGTTGTGAAATTTAGTAATTTTAAAGATCTTATACTACTGAAACGCGGTAAAGTAAGAGACGTTTATGAAGTGGGAGACAAGCTGTTAATCGTAGCCACGGACCGCATGTCCGCTTTTGACGTGGTTATGGATGATCCCATTCCTGATAAAGGAAGGATCCTGACAGGAATTTCGCTGTTCTGGTTTAAAAAGCTGGAAAACGTCATTGCGAATCACCTGATCACAAGCGAACCTTCCGAATACCCGGAAATCTGCCGGCAGTATGCACCTGAACTCAAAGGAAGGAGTATGCTTGTGCAGAAGGCGGAACCGCTGCAGGTGGAATGTATTGTGAGAGGGTATCTCTCCGGTTCCGGCTGGAAGGATTACCTTTCCACGGGAAGCGTGTGCGGCATCCCCCTGATTGAAGGATTGCAGGAATCCCAGATACTTCCCGAGCCTATCTTTACTCCTTCCACAAAGGCCGTCGATGGGATGCATGACGAAAACATACCGTTTGAAGAGGCATCAAAAATATTAGGGGAGAAGACAGCCCGAGAGGTCCGCAGAATCAGTCTCGAAATTTATAAACTGGGAAGGGCCCTTGCTGCGGAAAAAGGAATCATTGTTGCGGATACCAAGTTCGAATTTGGGATAAAGGACGGCAAAATCATACTCATCGATGAAGTATTGACGCCGGATTCCTCCAGATTCTGGCCTGAGAATGAATACCGTCCAGGCGGTCCGCAAAAAAGCTTTGATAAACAGTTTCTGAGGGACTACCTCATTGAAATCAGATGGCCGAAACAACCGCCACCGCCAAAACTCCCGGAGGATATCATAACAAAAACCAGGGGGAAATATCTGGAGGCACTGGAAAGACTCACCGGAAAAGGTTTATGAAATCCATTATCTGTTTTATTGACGATTCCGATTTCGAACACGATCTTGTTCACACTGAAATTGCTCCTTTTTCCCCCGAATTCGCATTCGTTTCCGCCTATGATTTTGAAGAAGCACGCAGTTTGCTTGGATCAGAAGCTCCGGCTCTTTTCCATTGTAAACAGCTGGAGGAACCTTTTTGAGAGAGTTTGCAGCCGTGCGGGCCAGAACAGGAAGTATGGACTTCATAACCTTGCGCAGGCACGGCTTTTCTACCCGGACGTTCCAGCTGTATTTTACACCAGAAAATCGCTTATGAATGATGCTGTAGTCATGTTTCGTTCGCACGCCGATGGACTCTTTATCAAGCCCACGGGCGGCAATGACCGGGAGACGAAGAAACTTACCGGAGAGTATGCCCCGCAACTCCTCAAAGACCTGAAAGGGATCATCTTGTCTGCACAGACAGGGCTTGGTTCTAACGTGGTCCATTAGATTTATTTTCTTACTCATAATCTTAATCGTAATCTTAATCGGGCAGCTCTAGAATAGGCCGTAAAAGAGTAAGATTATGATTACGATTATGATTACGATTAAGATTATGACCTTCCGAACGTACTCTCGACTAATTGGATCAAGTAGGCGAAGTTAGAACCAAGCCCCACAGACATAATCCCCATAACTTCACCCATCCGTTTCGCCCGAACCAGTAAATCATTGAATTCAGCGTCTGAGTATTTATGGTAAACCGGACAGATATTCTGTTTATGGAACAGGATGTTCTGTGACGGCCATGGTCCCGTTGGTTTCCTTGACAAAAGTTTTTGCGATGCTTAACATTTCCCCTAATTATGAAGTCTATTTCATGAAAAAACTTTCTCTTTACTGAGGCATGAAGTGTGAGAAAAAACAAGATTTTTGAAGGAAGTGAAACAGTGGACGAAACGTTGAAGAATCCAGCCGGAGAGGAGCAGGAAACAAATCTGGAAGAATCCGTTCCCGAAGATAAAGTCGAAAAGGTTGTTCCTTTGGAAGACATGACGAAGGAGGAATTGATCGACGGAATTGGAGCGACTCAAGAACTGGCCGATAAAAATTACGACCTCTACGTGAGGTCCCAGGCTGAAATCGAAAATGTGAGGAAAAGGTTTCAGAAAGACAAACAGGACCTTGCCAAGTTCGCCAATGAAATGATCATCAAGCAATTGCTTCCTGTGGCCGACAATCTTGAAAAGGCAATCACACACACAACGGATGAAAATGCCTTGGATGCTTTGAGGGAAGGGATTGATTTGACCCTCAAAAGTTTCCTGGATACCCTTGAAAAAAACGGTGTCGAGCGCGTAGAAGCATTAAATCAGCCATTTGATCCCAATTTTCATGAGGCGGTTTCACAAGCTGAAGACAATGCCGTGGAACCAGGCACCGTCGTAAATGAACTCCAGAAAGGGTACACCCTGAACAAAAGACTCATTCGACCGGCTATGGTCGTCGTGAGCAGGAAAAGCTCCTGAGCTTAGTCCTTGCCCTCATGCGATACCAAAAAGAGACAATACGGATAAATTGGCTATAATTGACTAAAGAATTTTGAATATTAGGAGGCAAGAAAAAATGGGAAAAACGATAGGAATCGATCTCGGAACAACCAATTCTTGTGTCGCCGTGATGGAAGGCGGAGAATCTGTAGTAATCGCCAATGCGGAAGGAAGTAGAACAACGCCTTCTATTGTGGCTTTTACGGACAGCGGGGAGAGACTCGTAGGACAGACGGCCAAGAGACAGGCGGTTACCAATCCTGAAAACACGGTCTTTGCCGTCAAGAGACTCATCGGCAGGAAATTCAATTCGGAAGAAGTCAGCAGAGACATCAAAGTGCTCCCCTACAAAATTGGGAAGTCTCCCAATGGCGATGCGGATGTAATCATAAGAGGAAAGAACTACAGCCCGGCTGAAATCTCGGCCATGATCCTCAAAAAAATGAAGGAAACCGCGGAGGATTATCTTGGAGAAACGGTCACGGATGCAGTCATTACCGTACCCGCCTATTTTAACGACAGCCAGCGACAGGCCACCAAGGATGCCGGACGCATTGCCGGGCTTAATGTAGAGAGAATCATTAATGAGCCCACTGCCGCATCCCTGGCATTTGGTGTGGACAAAAAGGGAGACAAGAAAATTGCGGTATTTGACCTGGGAGGAGGCACATTCGATATCTCTATCCTCGAAATTGGAGAAGGGGTATTTGAGGTAAAATCCACCAATGGAGATACCCATCTGGGAGGAGAAGACTTTGATCTCAGGATTATCGAATACCTGGCGGAAGAATTCAGGAAAGATCAGGGAATCGACCTGAGAAAAGATAAAATGGCACTTCAGAGATTGAAGGAAGGTGCGGAAAAAGCCAAGGTTGAGTTGTCGGGGTCTATGGAAACGGACATCAACCTGCCTTTTATCACCGCGGATGCCAACGGCCCCAAACATCTCAATATCAAGCTGAACCGTGCCAGGCTGGAGGGGTTGGTAGAAGACCTCATCAACAAAATTACCGGCCCCTGCAAAACCGCCTTGAAAGATGCGGGAATGAACGCTAAGGATCTGGACGAGGTTATCCTGGTAGGCGGTATGACCAGAATGCCGAAGGTACAGGCAAAAGTAAAAGAGATCTTCGGACAAGAACCGAACAAGGGGGTGAATCCCGACGAAGTGGTCGCCGTCGGCGCGGCTATTCAGGGCGGCGTCCTCAAGGGCGATGTCAAAGATGTACTCCTGCTTGACGTAACGCCTCTCTCCCTTGGCATCGAAACCCTTGGGGGAGTCTTCACGAAACTTATAGAAAAGAACACGACAATCCCCACCAAGAAAAGTCAGATCTTTTCCACCGCAGCGGACAGCCAGCCTGCGGTCGAAATCCACGTGATGCAAGGGGAGAGAGAGATGGCCGCAAACAACAAGACATTAGGCCGCTTTCAACTCGTGGGCATCCCTCCCGCTCCAAGAGGCGTTCCCCAGATCGAAGTTACCTTTGACATTGACGCCAATGGAATCGTGAATGTTTCCGCAAAGGACATGGGAACCGGCAAGGAACAGTCTATCAAAATCACCGCGTCCAGTGGCCTCAGCGAAGAGGAGATTAAACAACTTATCAAGGATGCGGAACTTCATGCCGAAGAGGACAAGAAGAAACGTGCACTGATAGACGCTCGTAACGCAGCCGATGCCCTTATCTACTCCACTGAGAAATCTGTAAAAGAGGTAGGAGATAAAGTTGACGACGCAACCAAGGAGAACGTCAACGGCGCCATAGAAAAACTCAGGACAGCCATTACCGGAGATGACCTCGATGAAATAAAACGACTGACGGAAGAATTGACGCAGGCATCACATAAGCTGGCAGAAATCATGTATGCCAATGCCGCCAAGGACCAGTCGCAGGGAGGTGGCCCACAGGCGGATTCACCAGACGGTTCTTCAAAAGACGACGATGTTGTTGATGCCGATTTCGAGGAAGTCAAGAAGTGATCAGAAAGATGCACTTGTTCATAAAGGCTGTCCCCGCCATTCTGGTGGGGATAGCCTTTTTTCTATCCGGATGCCAACCAAAGCTCCCGGTTCCCAGGCATGTTGAAACGACAACGTCAGATCTTTTCACCACCGCTGAAGCTCAATTTGAAAAAGGTGATCTGGAAAAAGCTCTCAAGAATTATGAAGCTTTCGTCAACGAAAAGCCGGGAAACCGGAAGCAGGTCTTTGCGTTCCAGAGAATAGTGGAAATTCACATGAAGCAGCATCAGGAAAAAGAAGCCCTGACCGCTCTGGAGCAAATCGAACGGCAATACCCGGACTACACCTGGATGGCCCAGGTGAAATACCAGATCGCAAGCATCCTTTTCACCCTCGGAAAATATCGACAATCCGTGGACAGATTGATGGAATGGATTGGAGAATATCCACAAGATCCCCTGCAGTGTGATGTGAAGGCTTTATTAGGGGACAATTACTTGGAACTCCAGGATAGAATTGAAGCCTTTACGTGGTGGATGGAAGCTAAAAAACAGTGTGCGGATCAACTGGATAAAATGACCGTGCTTGATGACAAACTGAACCAGCTTGTATCGGAAAGCACTCCTTTATTGTTAGAACCCATGGCTCTCACTGCCACAGGAACCCTTTTTGCTCCCATCATCTATTTCAGGATGGCTTCCCTCTATAAAGATCAGGGAGAATTAGACTTGGCAAAATCAGCGGCAACGGCATTGATTCAATCCACAAAAGACGAGCGCTGGATCTCTACCGGAAATGAACTGTTAGCGCGCATAGAGGGAGAAGCATCGGTCAAACGCTCCGCAATAGGCTGCCTTTTACCATTGAGTGGAGAATTTTCCATCTACGGAGAAGAAGTGCTTCACGGGATTGAGCTGGCCCTGGGTCTTCAAGGAAATGCGGGTGGGAATACCGGACTGGAACTGATCATCAAGGACACGGGCGGAAAACCGGCAGAGGCCTTGGCAGGGCTCCAGGCCTTGGTCAATGAAGAGAAAGTTATTGCAGTCATAGGACCGCTTTCGAGTAAAACGGCCCTGGAAACTGCCAGGAAGGCCCAGGAGAATCATGTCCCCCTTATCACACTGACCCAGAAGAAGGACATTGCGAAAGAGGGTGATATGATCTTTAGAAACCTTCTGACGCCTCACCAGGAAATCGAAGGTCTTCTGAATGAAATCTCGGAAAAGAAGGGATTCAAGCATTTTGCCATACTGTATCCTGACAATAGTTATGGCCAGTTCTGTATGAATCTCTTCTGGGACAGAATCGATGAGATAGGCGGATCGGTAACCGCCGTCGAATCGTACAACCCCGCTCATACAGACTTTGCGGCTTCCATAAAGAAACTGGTGGGTCTTTACTATCCGCGCCCCGAATCAGTAACACGACAGTTGGATGAAAGGAGAACTCCCCGGAATGAAGAAAGCACCATCTTCCCTGAAGGTGTGCAGCCGATCATAGATTTCGATGCCATATTTATTCCTGACAGCTTCGAACGTATTGTCATGATTGCGCCCCAGTTGGCCTACTACGACGTCATTGATGTACCATTGTTAGGAACGAGACTCTGGCAATCTCCCAGACTGACTGAGTTGGCCGTGGATTACGTGCAGGGGGCCATCTTCTCTTCCGGTTTTTTTCCAAACCCGGACAAACCGCAGACGATGACTTTCCTTCAGCAATATGAAGAGAACTTCGGCCAGGAACCGGGCATTCTTGCTGCCAGCGGTTACGACACCATGAGCCTCCTTAAGAAGCTGCTTTCAGATGAAAATGTGAGGACAAGGGCAGATCTTGCAAAAGCGCTGTTGAAATGTGAAGGCTTGGACGGATTGACCGGCGCGATGGCCTTTGATGCCGAAGGGGAAACTCTGAAGAGGCCCTTTCTTTTGACCATTTCCGGCCGGAAAATGATCCCACTTCCCTAACGACGGTGAAACATCACTCCTCCGTCTCCAACTCAGATTCCTCTTGCGCTTTCTTTTCCTGCTTTTTCTTCCACGCGGTCATGGAAACCAAAATCCCTATCTCAAAAAGAATAATGAGCGGTCCGGCCATCATGCACTGGGTAATCACATCCGGCGGAGTAAGGATGGCCGCAACGACAAAAGACAGTAAAATAGCATATTTACGGTTTTTCCTGAGGAGAGCCGGCGTTACGACCCCCATTTTTGTCAGGAAAAAAATAACCACCGGAAGTTCAAAGACAATCCCAAAGGCAAACAGAAGCTTGACGGCAAAACCAAAGTACTGCTGTACCGATGGAAGTGCCTTCACATATTCATTGGTAAAACTGATAAAAAACTGGAATCCGAAAGGAAATACCACAAAATAGCCGAACAGGGCGCCTCCAACAAAAAGAATGGTTGACGCAATAACAAAAGGTATCACATATTTTTTTTCAGTTTTATAAAGCCCTGGTGCGATAAACAGCCAGAGTTGATAGAATATATAGGGCGCCACAAGCATGATGCCGGAAATAAATGCCACCTTGAGATAGGTGAAAAACATCTCCGGGAGTGCGGTGAATATAAGTCTGTCTCCCTCCGGCAGAACAGCCTTCAAGGGAGCGATGAGAATCTGAAAGAGTTTCTCAGCAAAAATGTACGAGACGACGAACCCGACTCCAACAGCAATGGCACAGGCAATCAATCTCTTGCGCAGTTCTTCAAGGTGTCCCATAAAAGGCTGCTTATCGTCACTGTCCATCCGCGTTCTTCTCCGGCGCCTTTTCCTGCTGGTTTTTCAATGGCTCCTCTTTTTTTGGGTCGACATCTTTGTTGTACTCTTCAATCATTTCGTCAAAATCTTTGTATTTGGGCGGCTTTTCCCCTGCTGATCCGGATTCCTCAACAATATCGACCTTATCCAGCCCGGTAACAGAGTCCACCAGATCTTTTTTTACCTCTTTAAAATCCTCCTGAACATTCAAGCTTCCCTTTATTTCCTGGGTTGCCTTTTTGAATTCAGACATCCCTTTACCAAGAGCTTTTGCAAGTTCAGGAAGCTTTTTAGGGCCTATTACGATCAGGGCAATTACCAGGATAATAATGATTTCGGGCATCCCCATACCAAACATGTCATCCTCCCATTCTTTTTACAAGTCAAGCATCATCGCCGTCTCGTCGCAATCAGGAAATTTCGGGCATTTGAGGCAATCCGCCCATATCTTGTGGGGCAAAATCGACTTTTGCACCTCCTGAAACCCGAGTTTTACAAAAAATCCGGGAACGTAGGTCAAAGTAAAGACTCTCCGCAAGCCCAGAAGTCGTGCCTCTTCAAGACACTTTTCCACTAATTTTCTGCCAAATCCGGTTTTCTGCCGACTTTCAACAATTGCCAGAGACTCGATCTCCGCCAGGTTGTCCCAGCATATACCCAGACCGCAAACGCCTAAGAAAGGTTCTTGTGGTCCGCCATCCAGAATAAAATAATCTCTTAAATGCTCGTAAAGTTCACTCAGCGATCTCGGCAGCAATAGTCCCTTTCCGGCATAATTCGTCAGAATTTCGTGGATGGATTTCACATCCGCTGAAACGGCTTTCCTTATTAGTGGGTATTTTTCTTTATCGTTCAACGGTCCCATAAACCCTTCATCCATCTCCCTTCAACACCTTCTTGATGAATCCTTTGAGTCCCTCTTTTTCAGCAAGTTGCGCCCTGACAGTCTCTGCCTCTTCCTCGCTGCTGAAAAGACCACACCTTACCCTGTAAAAAGGTCTCCCTTTCACAAAGACTTTATAAGAATAAGCCTTATGGCCCCGCGACGTCAACCTGTCCACCATTGCTGACGCCTTTTTTGCATCATCAAGGGACGCAACCTGGACGACAAAGCGGCCTGTAGACGCCGATTTCGGAGGAATCTTTTTTTCCTCTGACATTTTCGGCGCGGCTGCGGAAGGCACAGATCGTTTTACGGGTTCCTCCCCTCCTTTGGAAAGCTCATGATAAAATACCAGATTCGGATCTTTCCCTGGATTTTTTATCTGTCCCACATCAGCTGAATCTCTTGTTATAATCATTTCCTGTATTCGTGCAATCTGTGTTTTAATCTCACCGAGGGTTTCTGCTCCACCGGGCAGAAGCCCCTTGCCGGCCAATACACCCAAAGCAAATATCCAGGCCAGACAAAACACAAACCCGATCCCCCAGAAAAAAAGCGACATGAAAGAAAGTTCCAAATGTACGGCTTTCCGCTTCTTTTCAACGGTTTTCTCTTCTTCAGCCATCAGTCAGGTCCCCTTACATTTTTTCAGGGGCACTTATACCGAGGAGGTCCAGCCCATTGGCCAAAACAACCCTGATCCCATCCACCAGGCACAGCCTCGCCCTGGTCAAAGGAGTACTTTCGGTAATGATGCGAAACTCATGGTTCCTGGAGCCCATATTAAAATACTTATGAAAGGAAGCCGCAAGATCCGTCAGGTAGTAAGTCAGGCGATGGGGTTCGAGAGATCTGCTGATCTCGTTGAGCAACGATGAAAATCCAGCAATATACCGGATCAACGCCATCTCTTCCTCCAGGACAAGGTGATCGGAAAGACCCTCGGTTTGAGAGGGAAGGTCAATCCCTTCACTGGCTGCCTTCCTGAAAATACTGCAGATTCTGGCATGTGCATACTGTACATAATAAACAGGGTTATCGCTATCCTTTTTTTTCACGAGATCCATGTCGAAATCAAGGGGTGATTCATGGCTTTTCATTAAGAAAACGAATCGGACAGCATCAACACCCACGTCTCCTATCAGTTCCTGAAGAGTCACAAAATTTCCAGTCCGTTTTGACATTCGGACTTCTTCGCCCTCCTTCCAAAGTTTGACAAGTTGGATCAATACAACAGACAACCAGTCAGGAGAAACACCATGGGACGACAGTGCTGCCTTTACCCGGGGGATATACCCGTGATGGTCTGCTCCCCATATGTTTATGGCCTTCCAATACCCTTTCTGAAACTTTTGAAGATGGTAGGCAATATCTGCCGCAAAATAGGTAAACTGCCCGCCCCCTTTCCTGATTACACGGTCTTTGTCGTCCCCGAAGAGGGAGGTCCTTATCCATGTTGCACCATCTTCTTCATAAAGCTGCCCCTTTTCGCTCAAGGTTTGAAGTGTACTCTCGATCAAACCTGACCCGTAGAGATCCGTCTCACTGGACCAGACATCAAAAGAGACCCTGAAACGCTCAAGGTCTTCCTTTATTTCCTTGAGCACAATATCCTTTCCCTTCTGCATACAGGTAGAAACAGCCTCTTCCTCTGAAAAAAGCTCAAGATTCGTTTCCTTTGATATCATTTCTGCAAGATCGGCAATATATTCTCCCTTGTAACCATCCTCCGGAAAAGGATATTCAGGGTTTTCCTTCTGTTTAAACCGTGCAAATACGGATTCTCCCAACATCCTGATCTGCTGCCCGGCGTCGTTGACGTAAAACTCCCTGACAACATGGTACCCGCAGAAAGAAAGAATCCTGCAGAGGGTGTCCCCAAGCGCCGCGCCTCGACCGTGGCCAAGATGAAGAGGTCCGGTAGGATTTGCACTGACAAATTCCACCAGAATTTTCTTCCCATTACCTGTGTCATTCCGGCCATAATGTTCTCTGGACTCCACGACAGAAGAGAGCACCCGGCGCCACTCCTGGGATCTGATCTTGAAATTTATAAATCCGGGTCCCGCAATTTCCGATGATTCCAGAATGTTCTCGTCATCTTTCAGGTTTTCAAGAAGGATTTTGGCAATGACCAACGGACTTTTTCGCTGGCTGGAAGCAAGCATCATGGCAAGGTTGGCGGCGAAATGGCCGTGTTCCGGGTTGTTGGGAACTTCCAGTGTAAAGTCAGGCAAGTCTGTTTTTACAAGCAAACCGATTTCAAAACAATGTTCCAGTGTGGTCAGGAGCATTTTCCATAATTTTGTTTTCATAAGATTATTTTTTCCTTTTGACGCAGAGCAAATCCCGACATCGGTTGTAAAGGTGGCGCTGCAATTTTGCCACATTGGTAACTGATCTGCGGGGATTTATCAAGCAATATGTTAAACGGCGAAACGGCCAGGTTGACACGAACAAGCTCCGATACTATATATACCCCTGCGTTTTCACGTTGAAACCTTTAATCGATCAATTGGCGCAGGCATTGGCCATATTCGTGATGGGAATATGAAATTACTACTGTGTCTGCTCGGGCTCGTACTCATAGTTGAAGGCCTCCCCTATTTCGCATTTCCAGACAAAATGAAAAAATGGTCAACTGTCATGCAGGAGGCGCCTGACTCCCGTTTAAGAATCATGGGATTCGCTGCAATGGCGGTCGGGCTCCTGATCGCCTATATTTTCAGGAACTGAAAAAATAGCAATTCTCATTATGTGCCCACTTTCATTTGCGGATGCTGTGTGAGTGGCATCCTGCCACGATTTTTCGCGGCTGGAACCCACCCAACGGATTGTGGACAAGAACCGCTCCCACAGGGTTATGACTTCAAAATGAGAATTGCTGGAAGAAAATAAAATCATTTGACTTTCCATATTGTGCTGTGTATTCTTAGAGGTTTAAATTTTCAGGATGTTTTCGTTAGAGGATTATAATTACGACCTGCCGCAGGAACTGATCGCTCAGACTCCCGCTTCCAAAAGGGATGAATCTCGGTTGCTGACAGTAGACCGAACCAGGAAAAGTTTTTCCGATAGAACCTTCCTGGATCTAACTCAGCTTCTTCTGCCGAACGATCTTCTGGTGGTTAACAACACCCGTGTTGTCCCGGCAAGAATCTTCGGCAAAAAGGAAACCGGTGGAGTCGTTGAGGTCCTTGTCCTGGAACATCCCGGCGCCCTGAAGGAGGACACCGCAACCAGGCTGTGCCTCATGAAATCCTCCAAGCGTCCAAAACCGGGGACATCTTTGTTTTTTGAGTCTTCTGTTTTCGGCACAGTGGAGGAAATTCTCGATAAAGGTCTTGTAAAGATAAAGTTTTCAGGGGAAAAAAATATTGATCTTCTGCTGTCTGAGAAAGGCCGCCTTCCCCTGCCGCCCTATATACATCGGCAAGAGAACGGTCTTCTCGAAGAGCTGGACAGAGAAAGATACCAGACAGTGTATGCTGAAAAGGACGGGGCCGTTGCAGCCCCTACCGCGGGACTGCATTTTACGGATGCCCTGATCAAGGACCTTAAAAAGAAAGGGATCTCCATTGTATCCTTGACTCTGCACGTGGGATATGGCACTTTCCAGCCAGTCAGGACGCAGGACATCAGAAAGCACGAACTGGGGGAAGAATATTTCCATATTGGAACGGATGCCGCCGAGAAAATTAATCTGGCAAAAAGAAGCGGGCAACGGGTCATTGCCGTTGGAACCACTGTGGTAAGAGCGCTGGAAACAGCGGCACGTGGTTCAAATACAATAAATCCGGAGGAAAACAGGACCAAACTTCTGATCACACCAGGCTTTTTTTTCAGCATAGTCGACGGGCTGATCACGAATTTCCATCTGCCGAAAAGCTCTCTTCTTTTTCTGGTATCGGCATTCGCGGGACATGACTTGATAAAGAGGGCCTACCAGAGGGCGGTTCGACTTCGGTACAGATTTTACAGTTATGGGGATGGCATGCTGATCCTCTGATTTTATTGTAACGGAACAAAGAACGGATTTGGAATTCAGCATCACCCATAGGGCCAGGGATTGCGGAGCAAAGGCCGGGGAAATCAAAACACCCCATGGCAGCATCCGTACTCCCGTTTTCATGCCTGTCGGCACACAGGCCACCGTCAAGGCGGTATCGCCCGAAGACCTTTACGAAATAGGTTCATCCATCATCCTGGCCAACACCTATCATCTCTATCTCAGGCCGGGACACGAGATTATTAAGCAGCTTGGCGGCCTGCACCCTTTCATGAACTGGGGAAGGTCCATACTTACAGATAGTGGCGGGTTCCAGGTTTACAGCCTGTCCAAGCTAAGAACCGTATCTGAAAAGGGGGTGGTTTTTCAGTCCCATATCGATGGATCCAGACATTTTATTGGTCCTGAGGAAGCCATCGATATTCAGAGTTCTTTAGGCGCCGATATCATCATGACCTTTGACCATGTTGTGCCCTACCCGTCCGATTACGAGACTGTCCTTCAATCCGTTGAACTGACAACCTCATGGGCTCTAAGATCGCTGGAAAGGAAAAGCAACGAAAAACAGTCGCTTTTTGGCATCGTTCAGGGAGGGACATTTGAAGATTTAAGAGAGATGAGCGCCAAGCAACTGGTTGACCTCGGTTTTGACGGATACGCTTTGGGGGGGCTTTCCGTAGGTGAAGATAAAGAAACAAGGGGCCGCGTCATTCGGGAAACAATCCCCTTTCTTCCTGAAAACAAACCGGTTTACCTTATGGGTGTAGGGAAACCGGAAGATATCCTGGAAGCCGTGTTCCAGGGTGTGGACATGTTTGACTGTGTAATGCCCACACGGAATGCCAGAAACGGATCACTGTTCACCTCTAATGGGCGCCTGAATATCAAAAACGCCGGATATGCGGATGACCAAAGGCCGATTGACGAAAATTGTGGCTGTTATACTTGCACTAACTATTCCAGGGCATATCTCAGGCATCTTTATCTGGCACGGGAAATTCTGTCTTACAGGTTAAATACCATCCATAATCTGGCGCACTATTGTCGTTTTATGACAGATATCAGAAACGCCATTCTGGAGGATGGGCTTGTTGCATTCAGATCCGATTTCTATGAACAGCGAAAATTTGATTGTAATTGAAAAATTTAAACGTTAATTAAACCAAAAGGAGGTTTTCAAATGAATTCTATTGCGTATGCCATGGGCGGGTTGGGCGGAGGAACCGGAGGCGAAGGGGGAGGCGGATTCGGCGCCTTTGTTCCTCTCATCCTGATGTTCGGTATTTTTTATTTTCTGCTCATACGCCCTCAGCAAAAAAAGGCCAAACAACATAAGCAACTGCTGTCGTCTCTGAAAAAAGGAGACCGGGTGGTCAGTTCGGGTGGGCTTCACGGCGTGGTTACAGGAATGGCTGATGATGTAGTCACCATGGAAATCGCCCCGAAGATAAGGGTAAAGGTGTCACGAGGTTCCATTTCAGGCGTTCTGAACAGAGCACAGTAAACGCCGTTAAAACTCATGAATTCAATGGTAGGGAGTCACAAGTGTCAAAGAGCCTAACCTGGCGTACTGCGATTGCGTCGTTTGCTATTCTTGCTGCGTTTATTTATCTCATCCCTTCCCTCACAAGTGAGGTCCCGGGCTGGTGGTCAAACATCCTGCCCAGAGACAAAATCCATTTGGGGCTTGATCTGCAGGGTGGCATGCACCTTGTTCTCGAAGTGGAGTCAAGCAAGGCCGTGGAGAGCCATCTGGAAAGGGTCGTGGAAGAATTAAAGAGGGATCTGCGGAAGGACAAGGTCCGGTATACCGAACTGAAAAGAGATGGTACGGACGGAATCCTGATCACACTCATGCGCTCAGAGGATGAAACGGTATTCAAAGATCTCATTGCGGCGGGCTACCCGGATTTCACCTTCGAGTCCCTTGGGCAGAGCGAGGGAAGATCGAATGTACGGATTGTCATGGATTCAAAGGCCATTGACCGCGTAAAGCAAATGGCTGTGGATCAGGCGCTTGAGACCATTCGGAACAGGGTTGACCAGTTCGGCGTCAGCGAGCCCGAAATCAGCCCGCAGGGTGAAAACCGGCTGTTGATTCAACTTCCCGGAATTAAAGATCCTGAAAGGGCCATTGCCCTTATCGGAAAAACAGCGCTCCTGGAATTTAAACTTGTGGATGAAGAAAACAGTGTTGAAGAAGCACTCAAGGGAAACGTCCCTCCCGGTGATGAAATTCTCTATCAGGTTTCCGTGGATGAAAAAACCGGTCGGCAGAAAAAAACGCCCTGGCTTCTCAAGAAAAGAACCGCTCTCACAGGAGAATATATAAGCGATGCACGGGTGCAGATCGACAACAGGTATAACGAACCGTATGTATCCCTTTCCTTTGACGCGAGAGGCGCCAGGCTGTTTGAACAGATCACGGAGCAGAACATAAAGAAAAGGCTTGCCATTGTACTGGACAACAAGGTGAATTCGGCCCCGGTTATTCAGGACAAGATTTCAGGAGGCCAGGCACAGATCACCGGGCGATACACTACGAATGAAGCCCGCGATCTGGCGATCGTCCTGAGAGCGGGCGCCCTGCCGGCCCCCGTCACGATCATTGAGGAAAGAACAGTAGGGCCTTCTCTCGGAAAAGACTCCATCGAAAAAGGTTTCAGGTCCATGCTTATCGGTGGGGCCATCGTTATTGTGTTTATGGCAATCTATTACGGTTTGTCAGGAATCATCGCGGACATCGCGCTCCTGTTGAACATCCTTTTTATCATGGCGGGGCTCGCTTTTTTCGAAGCCACCCTGACACTGCCGGGCATTGCAGGAATCATTCTTACCATTGGAATGTCTGTAGATGCCAATGTGTTGGTTTTTGAACGGATACGGGAGGAACTGAGGTTGGGAAAAACCTCCAGGGCCTCCATTGAAGGGGGGTACGGCAAGGCCCTTGTCACCATTTTGGATGCACAGGTCACCACGCTCATCGCTGCCCTGGTCCTTTTTCAGTTCGGAACGGGCCCGGTAAAAGGGTTTGCCGTGACACTCAGCATCGGTATTATTGCCAGTCTCTTTACCGCGATTTTCGTTACAAGAATCATCTT